>CAZKAX010000014.1:0-47329 GCA_964550775.1 uncultured Novosphingobium sp.
GATCCGAAACAACCAACCGTGGGCCGCCTAAAGACGGTTGCTCCCCATTTGTGGCCTTCGCCAAAAATGGGAAGGATCATTCAGGCGGGCCGCTCCCCCGCCATCGTGGTCCGGTACATCTCCCGCCGGAACCCGTCGTAATCGTTCGCCGCGAGGTGCAGCGCGGCGCGGTTGTCCCACATGGTGACCATGCCCGGCTCCCAGCGCAGCCGCGCGGTGAAGTGGTGCTGGGTGATGTGGCGGCACAGCATGTCGAGCAGCGGGATGCTTTCAGTTTGCGTCATGCCCTCGATCCCAACGGCATAGACCTCGTCCAGATAGAGCGACAATTCGCCCGTCATCGGATGCGTGCGGACCAGCGGGTGGGCGTTGCCTTCGAACGCGGCCGCGCGCGCGGCCTCGCTGGCAAAGTTCAGCTCCTTGCCGTCGGCCTGCTTTTGCGTCCAGGCGTTGTTCCGCGCGCTCATCCGCACTTTCAGCGGGCGCAGCATGGCCTGCATTGCCGGGCTGAGCATGCGGTAAGCGAGCGCAGTATTGGCCCAGACGGTATCCCCGCCCCACGGCGGCACTTCCACGCTGCGCAGGATCGTCACCCCCGGCGGTTCGGGCAGGAACGGGCTGTCGGTGTGCCAGCCCGATCCGAACAGGCCCTTGCTGCGGGCATCGGCCTCCTTGATCAGCGGCTGGACATTGACGTGGCCGGGCACGCCCTGGGTATAGGCATCGGGCGCGAAGGGGCCCCAGCGCAGGGCGAAAGCCTCGTGCGCGGCGTGGTCCATGTGTTGCTGGCGGGCATAGACCATCTTGTGCCGCCACAGCGCGTCCTGCACCTCGGCAAAGGCCGCATCGCTCAGCGCGGTCAGGTCCAGATCGACCAGTTCCGCCCCCATCGCGCTGGCCAGCGGCCTGACGGTGATGTGGGAATAGGCGCGCGGCGCGTTGTCATAGCTGCCTGCGGGGCTCAGTCTGACTTCACGCATGGCCTTCTCCTCTCAGGCGGGAATAGCCCCGATCAGCGCCTGCGCCAATTCCGCCGGGCAGCAGAGATAAGGGCTGTGATCGCTGTGCAACGTCACCACTTTCGCGCCGGGGCTCATCGCCTGCATCTTGCGCTGGCTGGTGATCGGGATCGTGCGATCCTCGGTGCACTCGATGTAAGTTCGCGGCAGGCTCCCCCAGCGTTCGGCGGTCAGTTGCAGCGGGGTGGAACGCGGGCCGTGCGGTTCGGCGAGCAGGCGCGGGAGCGCCTGGGCAATCAGATCGGGCGGCGAAAGCTGGGCGAAGACCGCCCCGGCTCCGGCAGGGTCGACCACGGTGCCCGCGCCGTTCGCCACCGGGCTGATCAGCGCATCGAAGTCCGGCGTGGGGTCCTCAAGCGCCTTGAACGCCGCGCGGCTCATGCCATTGGGCAGCATCATCGCGCAGACATAGACCAGCGCGTCCATCGCCTCGGGCGATTGCTCCGCCGCGGTGCTGACCACCAGCCCGCCGCGCGAATGGCCGGCCAGCACCACCGGGGCGCCAGGCAGCTGTGCTTTCAAATCAATGCATTGCTGCGCAGCATAAGTGCCCCAGCCTTGCAGCGTAACTGCGCGCAGTTCCGCCTCGTCCCCGCCCATTCCGGGCAGGGTCGGGGCGACCACCGTGTGGCCTTTGCTGCGCAGCAGATCGGCGACAAGGTCAAAGCACCAGCCGCCGTGCCATGAACCATGGATCAGGACAAAACCGGCCATGGCGTCAGCGCACGTGGCCTGACCAGGTGCGCAGCCCCGGCGCGGTGCGGTCTTCGCTCTTCAGCGCTTCGGCCACCGCGGGGCGGGCGGTGACGCGTTCGCGCCAGTCGATCAGGCGGGGATACTTGGCGGCCACCTCCAGTTCGGGGAACATCCGTTCCACCATCATCCCGCAGTGCGAATAGAAGTTGATGTCCGCGAGGGTATAGGCATTGCCCGCAAGCCAGCGGGTTTCCCCAAGCTGCTTTTCGACCTTTTCCAGGGCATAGACGATCTTGTCGGTCGCGCCCGCCAGATCCGCCTCGGACCAGCCGGAGCGGGCGGTGGCCCATTTCTTGCGCTGGTCGGGCAGGGGGATGCTTTCCAGCAGCTTTTCGAACTCGCCGCCCTCGATGCTGCGGGCGATCACGCCGACCATGCGGTGCCAGCCGTGCATCGAGACATAGTTCATCACGTGCTCGTCAACGAACTTGTTCCAGTACCGCATCCGCGCCGCCCCAACGGCATCGCGCGGGCGCAGCGGGCCATCGGCGGGCTGCGCATCGGGGAACACGTCCTCAAGGTATTCGTTGATTACCGTGGTGTGGGTGATGATCGTGCCGTCGTGATCCAGCACCGGCACTTGACCTTCGGGGTTGATCGCCACGAACCAAGCCGCATGCTGTTCGAACTTGTGCAGATCGACATAGCGGCTTTCGTAGGCGAGGCCCTTTTCCTTGAGCGGGACCATCGATTTCAGCGAATTTGCCAGCGGTTCGGCATGGTAATAGATCAGAGACATCGCGGATTACCTCTCAGGGGGTCAGGGTGCCCAGCATCCCGCCGTCCACGGCGATCGACTGGGCGGTGATGTGGCTGGCGGCGTCCGACAGCAGGAAGCAGACCAGTTCGGCGCATTCCTCCGGCTGGCCGACCCGGCCTTGCGGCACGCCTTTGCCCATCGCAGCCATGGTTCCCGCCACATCGCCCCCGGCAATGCCGTGGAGCAGCGGGGTTTCGATGAAGCCGGGCAACAGGCAGTTGGCGCGTACACCGTGCGGCGCACCCTCGATCGCGGCGGCGCGGGTCAGCCCGACCACGCCGTGTTTTGACGCGACATAGCCCGGGTTCATCGGCATGCCGCGCTCGCTGGCGAGGCTGCCGGTGACGACGATACTGCCCGCACGGCGCTTGATCATCCCGCCCAGCACGGCGCGGATCGAGGCGAACACGCTGGTCAGGTTGGTGGCGATCAGCGCGTCCCAGTTGGCATCGCTGCAGCTCGCCAGCGGGCCGAATAGCCCGCCGAACCCGGCATTGGCGAACAGGCCGTGGACCGGGCCGTGCGCCGCTTCGGCCGCCGCGAAAGCCGCAGCCAGCGCGGCGCGATCCGCAACGTCGGCGGCAAAGGCCTGCGCCGTTCTGCCGGCCGCGGCGATCTCCGCCACAGCGCTGTCCAGATTGGCCTGACTGCGCGCGATCAGCGAAACTTTCGCCCCGCGCGTCGCCAGCATCACCGCACTGGCGCGGCCGATCCCGGTCGATGCGCCCGTTACGATAACGTGCCGACCGGACAGCTGCGTCACGCTCACACCAGACCCAGCACGCGCGCTGCGTTGTCTTTCATGATGCCGGGCAGGACTTCGTCCTTGAAGCCGACACCCTTGGCCGCATCGATCCACTTCTGCGGGTGGATCAGCGGGAAATCGCTGCCGAACAGCATCTTTTTGCGCAGCTGTCCGTTGGCATACTGGATGATCTGCGGCTGGAAGTACTTGGGGCTCCAGCCCGACAGGTCGATGAACACGTTGTCCTTGTGCAGCGCCATCGACAGGCTTTCATCGACCCACGGCCAGCTGGGGTGGGCCAGGATGATCTTCATGTCGGGGAAATCGACCGCGACATCGTCGATCAGGATCGGCTGGCCATATTTCAGCCGCACCCCGCCGCCGCCACGCATCCCGGTGCCCATGCCCGAATGGCCGGTGTGAAAGATCGCGGGCAGCTTGTATTCGTTGATCACTTCATAGATCGGATAGCCCATCCGGTCGGCCGGGTGGGCGTTCTGCATGATCCCGTGGAATTTGAAGCCCCGGACTCCGTGGTTCTCCACCAGATCGCGCGCCTCACGCGCGCCCAGCTTGCCCTTGTGCGGATCGATGCTGGCGAAGGGGATGCAGATATCGTCGTGCTTCGCGGCGAATTCCGCCACTTCGTAATTCGACACGCGCTTGGCCCCCAGCGCGCTTTCGCAATCGACCGTGAACAGGCAGAAGGCGATCTGCTGTTCGCGGTAGATCTCCACGATCTCCGGCATCTTGGGCCGTTCGCGCGGGGCCTTGAAATAGGCGCTGGCGGCGTCGAAGAACTGGCCCATCACCGGATCTTCGGGATCGTGGCACGAAACCTCCGCATGGACGTGGACGTCGATGGCTTTGATCTTGGAAAGGTCGATGGGCAAGCTATTCCTCCTTCTCGAAAGGCTTGATCAATTCGTGCCTTTTCGCAAATGCTTCCAACAAGTTATGCAACCCGTCTTCATCGTTGCAGAACTGTTTGTCCAAGTGATCCAGTTGCGAAAGGGCTTCCGCTTTTGAGCCGCTCTGGTCTGATCCTTCGGTGAATTGCTTCATTCGGTCCCACCGAAGCATCCGTTCGCGCGGTGGGCCACTTTCGCCGAAAATAAGCCTCGCTGCATCATCAACAATTTTCAGTGACCGGTGCGCGCCGATCTCTCTGAGTCCGGCAACAGTTTCGGGAAAGTGATTTCCCGAGCTGTTTGTGAAAAACTGATCAAATCCACCATTATGAATTTCACCTTCAAGGAGGCAAACTGTGAAGTAGGTTCGTTCTTCAAAAGACATAGATTCGAGGGTCGGATCAGATGAACTACGCTTGACCAACGATACCCAAAGCTCCCGAACAGGATCATACTGCCTAAGCGCTTGATGCCGTGCACGAGAAGCTTCAATATCTTTCCGGATCCCTTGCTTACAAGCCATGCAGATGCCGCCATTGGTCTCCGCCGTGGTGGGCAAAATCATTGCGCCACATTCGCGGCAAGGGACCTTGGCGACCATTTTCGAACCCTACATCTGGATGATCACGGTCTTGGTTTCGAGATAGGCCTCGATCCCCAGACGGCCCTGTTCGTGGCCGATGCCGCTTTCCTTGTAGCCGCCAAACGGCAGCGCGGCGTCGATCACGGCGTGGCAATTGCCCCACACGGTCCCGGCCTTGATCTTGCCGGCCAGCTTGAGCATCGTGGTCGCGTCCTTGGTCCACACCCCGGCGCCCAGGCCATAGCAGGTGTTGTTGGCCTCGCGCGCCACTTCGTCGAGATCGTCAAAGCGCTGGGCGACCACAACGGGGCCGAAGATTTCCTCGCGCACCACCGACATCTGCGGGTTCACGTCGACCAGGATCGTCGGGTTGACGAAATAGCCGCCGCCGTTCGACGGGGCATCGCCGCCCAGCGCCACGCTGGCGCCGTCGCGTTTACCCGCCTCGATATAGCCCATCACCTTGTCATGCTGTTCCTTGCTGATGATCGCGCCCATGTGCGCTTCGGGGTCAAGGCTGGCGCGCGGGGCCCAGAACGGGGCGTTCTGCGCCATTCCTTCCAGCACCTGGTCGAACACCGAGCGGTGGGCATAGAGCCGCGATCCGGCGACGCAGACCTGGCCCGCGTTGAACCAGATTGCGCCCGAAACACCCGCTGCCGTCGCGGCGACATCGACGTCGGGCATCACCACCACCGGGCTCTTGCCGCCCAGTTCCAGCGTGACGTGCTTGAGCGTTTCGGTGGCATTGCGGTTGATCAGCTTGCCGATCTCGGTCGAACCGGTGAAAGCGATCTTGTCCACATCGGGGTGCTTGACCATGCGGTCCCCGGCGGTGTGGCCGTTGCCGGTGATGACGTTGAGCACGCCCGCGGGGAAACCCGCCTCGACCACCAGATCAGCGAGCTTGAGCGCGGTGATGCTGGTCTGCTCGGCGGGCTTGAGCACGATGGTGCAGCCTGCAGCCAGTGCGGGCGCGATCTTGAGCGCGGCCATAAGCAGCGGGAAGTTCCACGGCACGATCTGGGCGCAGACCCCGACCGGTTCCTTGAGCGTGTAGGAGAACACCGAGCCCGCAGGCATGGTGTAGGGCGCAGTGGTTTCGCCCGCGACCTTGCTGGCCCAGCCGGCCATGAAGCGCAGCTGGCTGATCGCGCCGGGCACGTCGACTGCCCCGGCCATGCCCTTGGCCTTGCCGTTGTCGATCGCTTCGAGTTCGGCGAACAGATCGGCATTGGCTTCGAGCAAGTCGGCCAGGCGGTTCATCGTCCGGTCGCGGACCATCGGCGGCAGGCCCGACCAGCGGCCATCGTCAAACGCGGCGCGGGCGGCGGCAACGGCGCGGTCAACGTCCTTGTCAGAGGCATCGACCACGTGGCCGACGATCTTGCCGCTGGTGGGATCCTCCACCTCGATCACCTTGTCGTGGCTGGAGCTGACCCATTCGTTGTTGATGAACAATGCGGGCTTGCGCGCCAGAAAGGCCTGGGCCTCGGCACTGTAGGCGCGCTGGGTGCGGTCGATCGTGGTCATGTCATTCATGGCTTGCTCTCTCCACGGTGCGTCCGGCCTTGCTGGACCGGAGTCGAATTAGTAGGTAAGACTTACAAATTATCCGGCCCGACGCAAGGGGTGGATTGTTATTGATTATAGCAATAGCCGCGCTATGGCGGGAATCAGCAATTGGGAGTTTGCCAGATGTCCGCCGTGCTCGTCGATTCGATTCGCTCCTACGCCGTCTCGATGCCAAACCGCCTCGCGGTGGGCTGCACTGAAAGCGGTCGGCGCTGGTCGTGGGCGGAGCTTGATCGCACGATCGATCGTGCGGCGGCCTGGCTGGCTGGCAAGCTCGGCGCGGGCAGCGGCAAGCGCGTCGCGACGCTGACCCGCAACCACCCCAACATGCTGGTCCTGCAATGGGCCTGCGTCCGCGCCGGAGCGGTGTTCGTGCCCTACAACTGGCGGCTCGCCACGGCCGAGATTGCGGCGCTGATGCAGGACGCCGAGCCGAGCCTGATCTTCCACGATCCCGAATTCACCGTGCCCGATTACCCGGCCGAAAAGCTGCTGCTGACTGATCTGGAGTTGCTCGGCACTGCCGGAACCCGCGCCCCCGCCGCGGCCCGGCGCGACTGGGAACTGCCCTCCACGCTGCTCTACACTTCGGGCACCAGCGGGCGCCCCAAAGGGGTGATGATCAGCGAGGCCAACGCCTTCTGGGGCGCCACCAATTTCGCGCTCGGCAGTCTGGTCTCCTACGAAAGCGTGTTCCTGTGCGACATGCCGCTGTTCCACACCGCCGGGCTGTTCGCCGCCGCGCGGGTGCCCGTGCAGACCGGCGGCACGGTGTGGATCAGCCCCGGCTTCGATCCCGCCAAGACCATCGCCCGCATGGCCGACCGCGACCTTGGCATCACCCACTATTTCTCGGTCCCGCAGATGGCGACCACGATCTGGCAGCATGGGGATTTCACGCCTGAAAAGTTGCAGGGCTTGAGGCTTTACGTCACCGGCGGCGCGCCCAATCCCAAGGCCCAGGTCGAACGCTTCGCCCGCGCGGGCATCCGCTTTTCCGACGGTTTCGGGATGAGCGAAACCTGCTCCAACTTCGCCATGCCGGTGCTCGATGTCGAACGCCTGGTCGCCAAGGCGGGCTCGTGCGGCCTGCCGCTCATGACGGTCGAAACCCGGATCGTCGACGAGGACGGGCAGGATGTGGCGCAGGGCCAAACCGGCGAACTGTGGATCCGCGGCCCCAGCGTGACCAAAGGCTACTGGAACCAGCCCGAACTCACCGCCAAGGCGTTTGAAGGCGACTGGTTCAAGACCGGCGACGCCGCCATGCAGGACTCCGACGGGTTCTTCTACCTGGTCGACCGCAAGAAGGACATGTACATCTCCGGCGGCGAAAACGTCTATCCGGCCGAAGTTGAGGCCGCGCTCGCCGAACTGCCCGAAATCGCCGAAGTGGCGGTAATCGGCGTGCCAAGCGAACGCTGGGGCGAAGTCGGCCGGGCCTTCGTGATCGTGCGACCTGGCATGACGCTCAGTGAAGAACAGGTCATCGCCCACTGCGCCGCGCGGCTGGCCAAGTTCAAGGTCCCCGCCAGCGTGGTCCTGACCGATTCCATCCCCCGCACCGCATCGGGCAAGGTTCAGAAACACCTGCTGCCCCGGGATTGAGCTTTCCCGACTCGGGCCGGTGGGGATAGGCTCAGGCCATGACCCAGGCTGAATACCTTGCCGGACGCCTGCTGCTGGCCATGCCGGGGATGGGCGATCCGCGCTTTGCCCAGGCTGTGGTGGCGATGTACGTCCATGATGCGCAGGGCGCACTGGGGGTGATGGTGGGCAAGGTCCGCCATGGGCTGCGGCTGCATGAATTGCTGGAGGATCTGGAAATCCACCCTGGCGCAGCGCCCGATTGCGTGATCCATGATGGCGGCCCGGTAGAACAGCAGCGCGGGTTCGTGCTGCATTCGCCCGACTGGGCCGGGCCGGGAACGATCGAGGCAGGCGCACTGGGCTGCCTGTCGGCCTCGATCGAAGTGCTGAAAGCGATCGCGGCGGGCGAGGGGCCAAGCCGCTGGATCGTGGCCCTGGGCTATGCCGGATGGGGCGCAGGCCAGCTGGATGGCGAAATGCGCCGCCACGGCTGGCATGCCGCCAAAGGCAATCCGGAGGTCCTGTTCGACACCCCCGTCAGCGCACGCTGGAAAGCGGCTTGGCAGGCCGAAGGGATCGATCCGGCCTTGCTGTCCAGCGAAACCGGGCGGGCCTGACGCGAGCAGATTTCAGCCGGGTTCACACCGCCCCCTCCCGCGAGCGGGAGGGGGGAAGCAGGTCAGGCAAGTCTGGAAATTACGCCGTCACCCCGCCGCTGGGGTGCTTGACGGTCCAGGCGCCGAACGCGGCGATGATCGCATAGCAGATCACCGGCACCAGCAGCGCCATGCGGATATTGCCGGTCATGTCCGCCACCGTTCCGAACAGGAACGGCACCAGCGCCCCGCCGACGATGGCGGTACACATGATGCCCGAACCCTGCGGGGTCTGTTCACCCAGCCCTTCGGTGCCCAGGCTGAAGATCGTCGGGAACATCAGCGAATTGCAGAAACCGACCAGGATCAGCGTCCAGGCGGCCATGTTGCCGCTGCTCATCGCCGACAGGCCGATCAGCAGGATCGCAGTGGCGGCGAAGGCGGTCAGCACGCGGCCCGGCTTGAACATGCGCAGCACGAAGCCGCCCAGCAGCCGCCCGACCATCGCCCCGCCCCAGTAGAAGGCCACCAGCTTGCCGGCCGCTTCCATCCCCAGGCCCATCACGCTCTGATCGCCAAGGTAGGCGATCATGTTGCTGCCGATTGCCACTTCGGCGCCGACATAGGTGAAGATGCAAAGCGCGCCCAGCTGGACGCGGCGGTTGCTGGTGAACAGGTCCCAGGTGCCCGCAACCTTGGCTTCCTCGGCCTTGGCCCCGTCCAGCGCGGCGCGGAACAGCCAGAACAGCGCGGCCATGGCCAGCATGACCACGGCCAGCCACATATAGGCATGGCCGATCGAAGCGCCCTGTTCGACGCGGTAGGCCTGCAGCTGTTCAGCCGTGGCGCTGGCCGCGTCGATCGGCTTGGCATCGCCCAGCAGGACCTGCGCCCCGCCATAGACCATCAGCGTGACGCCGATCGAATTGAACGCCTGGGCAAAAGTCAGCCGACTGTGCGACGTTTCGACCGGACCCAGCGTGGTGATCACCGGGTTCATTGCCACCTGCAGCACGGTGATCCCCGCACCGATAAAGAACAGCGCGGTCAGGAATCCGCTGAACGAGCCGGAATTGGACGCCGGGATGAACAACAAGGCCGCGCCCGCGACCATCACGAAGCCCAGCACGAATGTGCGGATATAGCCCAGCCGGGCCATGACGATCCCGGCCGGGATCGAACACAGCGCATAGGCGATGAAGAAGGCCATCTGCACCAGGTTGGCTTCGGCATGGCTCAGCTGGAACATCGGGCGGAACTTGCCGACCAGCAGGTCGTTGATGTTGGTCACCCCGCCAAGGATGAAAAATACCGCGAATGCCAGCAGCAACACGGTGCGGGCCTGCCCGCCCGTTGCCCCGCCGCCTGCGCTGCCCTGCGAACCCGTAATCGGAGCTGCCATGCCCTCTCTCCACCTGTTTGTGTCGTATTGCGGCCTTGTTGCTGCGCTGGGCAGCCTTGTCCACTCGCATACGTATGACACTGCGCACCGGATTGGAAGCGCTTCCAGTATGTTTTCAATATTCGGGATTGCATTTCACCATTGTGAAAAATAGGGAGGAGACATGACCGGACCGGTGCGCTCTGTATCTCAGGCTTTTGCCATTCTGCGGCTGCTGGCGCGCGATGGCCAGGCGCAGACCCTGTCGGACGTGGCGCGGGCCACCGGGCTGTCGGTATCCAGCTGTCTCAACCTGCTGCGCACTCTGGTGGCCGAAGGCGCGCTGGAGGCGGAAAGCGGCAAGCGTTATCGCCTCGCCCCGGGGTGGAGCGATCTGGGTGCGCTGATGCGCAGCGAAGTGGCGCGGGTTGTCGCCCGGGCCCGGCCTTTGCTGACCCGGTTTGCCGAATTGCACGATGCCACGGTGGGGCTGTGGCACATCGAACCGCGCGAACGGCTGGAACTGGTGGCCCTGGGCGAAAGCGACAGCGCCACCCGGATCCACATGGCCGTGGGCCAGCGCCAGCCCATCGGCGGGGGCAGCACCGGGCGGGCGCTCGCGGCGGTGCAGGGGGTGGACGATGCCGAATTGATGCGGCGGTTTGCTGCGCTGCGCTGGCATCGCCCGCTCGATTACGCGGCCTATGCCCTGCAAGTCGGCGCGGCGCGGTCCAGCGGCTATGCACTGGATGATGGCTTTGGCCATGCCGGGGTCTGCTCGGCCGCTTGCGTCGTGCCGGGGCAGCCGGCGGCCTATTGCCTGTCCGCATCCATATTTGCCGGTTCGCGCGATCCCGACGGGGTGCGTGCGCTGGGGCTGGCGCTGGGCGCGCTGGCCCGCGCTATCGGCCAGAACGAAGAAAGGTCCTGACATGACCCGTGAAGAAAGCTTTCCCGAAATTCGCGAATCGGTGCGGCGGCTGTGTGCCGATTTCCCCGGGTCCTACTGGCAGGCGCTGGACCGCGAACGGACCTATCCGACCGAGTTCGTCCAGGCGCTGACCAAGGCCGGGTTCCTCTCGGTGCTGATCCCGGAGGAATTTGGCGGATCGGGGCTGGGACTGGGCGCGGCCACCGCGATCCTTGAGGAGATCCACCGTTCAGGGTGCAATGGCGGGGCCTGCCATGCGCAGATGTACACCATGGGCACCGTGCTCAAGCACGGCAATGCAGAGCAGAAGGCCAAGTACCTGCCGGGCATCGCCGACGGTTCGCTCAGGCTGCAGGCGTTCGGCGTGACCGAGCCGGGAGCGGGCACCGACACCACCCGGATCCGCACCTTTGCCCGCCGTGATGGCGATTCCTATGTGGTCAGCGGGCAGAAGATCTGGATCAGCCGGGCCGAACATTCCGACCTGATGGTGCTGCTCTGCCGGACCACCGCGCGCGAGGATTGCGCCAAGAGCAGCGACGGGATGAGCGTGCTGCTGGTCGACATGCGTGAAGCGGTGGGCAACGGCCTGACCGTGCGGCCGATCCGCACCATGCTCAACCACGCCACGACCGAACTGTTCTTCGACGACCTGCGCGTCCCGGCAGAAAACCTGATCGGGGAAGAGGGCAAGGGGTTCCGCTATATCCTGTCGGGCATGAACGCCGAACGCATCCTGATCGCCAGCGAATGCATTGGCGACGCGCGGTTCTTTATCGATCGGGCTTCGGCCTATGCCAAGGATCGCAACGTGTTTGGCCGCGCGATCGGATCGAACCAGGGGGTGCAGTTCCCGATCGCGCGGGCCTATGTCCAGATGACCGGCGCCAGCCTGATGGTGGACGATGCGGCGGCCAAGTTCGAGGCCGGGCTCGATTGCGGGACCGAAGCCAACATGGCCAAGATGGCGGCGAGCGAGGCGAGCTGGTATGCCGCCGACATGTGCGTGCAGACCCACGGCGGGTTCGGCTTTGCCGAGGAATACGATGTGGAGCGCAAGTTCCGCGAGACCCGG
This sequence comes from uncultured Novosphingobium sp., assembly GCA_964550775.1. GTDB lineage: Bacteria > Pseudomonadota > Alphaproteobacteria > Sphingomonadales > Sphingomonadaceae > Novosphingobium. Next base: position 11,923 of record CAZKAX010000014.1, read on the forward strand.
CTGTATCAAGTCGCGCCGATCAGCACCAACCTGATCCTCAGCCACGTGGCGACCCACGTGCTGGGCTTGCCCAAGAGCTTCTGACCATGACCACAGCCAAACGCGCGCTCGACGGGGTCAAGGTGCTTGACCTTTCCCGTGTTCTCGCCGGGCCCTGGGCCACGCAGATGCTCGCCGATTTCGGCGCGGATGTGATCAAGGTCGAACTGCCGGGCAAGGGCGATGACACGCGCGGCTGGGGGCCACCGTTCCTCAAGCTCCCCGATGGCAGCGACGATCCCCAGGAAAGCGCCTATTACCTGTGCTGCAACCGCAACAAGCGCAGCATCGCGATCGACCTGACCCGGCCCGAGGGACAGGACCTGATCCGCAAGCTGGCCGCCGAGGCCGACATCGTGGTGGAAAATTTCAAGGTCGGCGGGCTGGCCAAGTACGGGCTCGACTATGCCAGCCTCAGCCAGGTCAACCCGCGCATGGTCTATTGTTCGATCACCGGGTTCGGCCAGACCGGCCCCTATGCCAATCGCCCCGGCTATGATTTCGTCGCCCAGGGGATGGGCGGGTTCATGTCGATCACGGGTGAGGAAGGCGGCGGTCCCCTGCGCGCCGGGGTGGCCATGGCGGATCTATCCACCGGGAACATGGCGATGATTTCGATCTTGCTGGCGCTGCGCCACGCCGAACGCACGGGCGAGGGGCAGCAGATCGACGTGTCGTTGCTCGATACCCAGATCGCGATGATGGCCAATCAGGCCTCTACCTATCTGGTCGATGGCACGGTTCCTGGGCGGATGGGCAACCGCCATCCCACCGTGGTACCCTATACCACTTTCCCTTGCGCCGATGGCGTGCTGATCATTGCGATCGGCAACGACGGCCAGTTCCGCGCCTTTTGTCATGAAATGGGCCGCCCCGAACTGGCCGAAGATCCCAGGTTCAAGCTGGCGCGCGACCGCCAGATCAACCGCGAAGAGATCGAGCAGATCGTCCGCGACATTGCTGCCCTGCACCCGCGCGATGCGCTGATCGAACGGCTGGTCGCGGCGGGAGTGCCGGCCGGGCCGGTCAACGATCTGCGCGATGTCTTTGCCGATCCGTTTATCGCCGCACGCCAGGTGGTCCACCGCTTTGTGCGCGAGGACGGGGTCGAGATTCCGACCGTCGCCTTCCCCGGCAAACTCTCTGCCACTCCGGCGGACTACCGCTATCAGCCGCCCCGGATCGGCGAACAGACCCGCGCGGTTCTGGGGGACTGGCTGGCATTGGACGAGGCCGAACTGACCGCGCTGGAACAGTCCGGTGCCGTGGTGCAGCGCCCCGCCGACTGAACCTTTGCCGGGCCGTCCTTAAACGGCCCGGCCACAGCCATTCTTGTTCAATTGTAGCTTTTCGCACAGACTTGTCCGCCAGCCTTGCCTTCAATCACCGCGCGCGACCAAATGGATCGAATCGCGCGGACACTCACAGGGGCAAGTCATGCTGGAAGTCACATCCAAGACCATCGATGGCATCACCGACCTGGTGGTTATCGCCCCGATCAAGGAAGGCTTCATCCAGGCCTATGAGAATATCACCTATGCCAGCCGCCTGAAACTGGTGGCCGAAGCGCTTAACCGGATCCGGGTTTCAGCGCGCGAATTTGAACGGGTGGTGCCCTTTTCGGACGTGACCGAACGGATTCTCAACCTGCTCGATTTCCGGGTTGGCGTACTGGACAAGGATCTGTTCGGCATGGCCCGCAAGGCCCCGGGCAAGCTGGAACTGCAAAGCCGCCGCTACCTTTACCTGACTGCCACTTTCGAAGGCGGGTGGGAGCCTTACATGCGGCTGATCTGGCGGCCGCTCGGCACGTTCCTGGACCTGCTGTTCTGCAATTGCGAAGGCTATGTCACCGCGACCGAGCACAGCTGCGAGGAATACCTGCAATGGGTCCGCGACAACCAGATGGACAGCGCGATCTTCTACAACACCACGGGCCTGTCCACGCGCGATCAGAAATACCTCTCGCGGCTTGAACGGCTGCAGCGCGAAGGCAAAGGCGATCTGGAACTGGCCCAGGCGCGGATGGCCTATCCCGAACCCGCTGCCAGCGAAACCCGCCAAGGCAAAAGCGATCTGGCCCGCCTGCAGATGCAGCAGACCGGCAATCCCCTGGTCGGGTTCGAACATGTCGGCAAGACGCTCGAACTCGGGCTCGAAGCGCTCAACGTGATTTACAAGTTGGCCGATTTCTACCCGCCCGAATGGCTGACCGGGCGCCAGGCCGGGACCGATCCCGGTGGGCGCAAGCGGATCAACGAAGGGCACCGTCTGGTCCGTGCGGCGGCGGATATTCTGCTGGGGTGGGATCAGTTCGCCGCCGGGCTCGATCAGCTGCCCGATGTCCACCCGCTCAAACAGCGCTGGACCACGGCCAAGGGGATCTACAAGGAACCGCTGAACTGGTATTCGACCGGCAAGACGCACCTCAAGCGGCTGGATGCCGCGCTGGAGGCGGCGCGGCCGCAGGACCCGGTGTTTGCCGCCAGCGAAGTGCAGGGCGGGATCCTGAAATCGCAGGGCAGCGCCGCCCAGCCGGTGGTCCACGGCGCGTTGCTGCTGTTCACGATCCGCGACAGCGCCGGGGCGCGCCGTTTTGTCAGCCAGATCGATCCGCATTTTGCCGATGGCGCGGGCAGCACGCCCACCGACGGGCTGTACCGCAATCTGGCCCTGACCGCCGATGGCCTGCTGCGGCTGGGGCTTGATCATCAGGTGGTCGATTGCTTCCCCAAGGAATTCCGCGAAGGGATGGAACAGCGCAGCGGGATCATTGGCGACATGCGCGAAAACCATCCGCGCAACTGGATCCTGCCCGAACGCAACGGCCCGGAACTGACCGGTCGGGTCCCGGCGGGCACCCCGCTGCCCCGGGTCGAACTGCGCGAGGTTGATCTGGTGATCCAGTTGCGCTCGACCAATCCGGATCGCGCCGCGCTCGAAGCCGAAGCGCGCCGTCTGGCTACGCTGGCCGGGGCGGGGGCCTCGCTCGAAGCGGTCGAATGGATGCTGGGCGGCCACGGCGAAGGCGATGGCTATTTTCGCGATCATTTCGGTTATCTTGACGGGATCAGCCAGCCGCGTCCGGTGCTGCCGGGCCAGCCCGCCGGTCTGGCGCGGGACCGGGTCAAACCGGGCGAAGTGCTGGCCGGGTATGGCAACGATCGCGGTGATGCCGCGCCGGGGCCTTATGCCTCGCTGGTTGATGAACGCAGCGGCCCGCGTGCCACGGCGCAGGATCTGCAACGAAACGGCACCTATCTGGTGCTGCGCAAGATCGGAGAGGATGTCGAACGCTTCAACCAGTGGCTGACGCGCGCCGCCGGGCCGATCGCCGCGCAGCTGGGGATCGATGCCGGGGCCGCGCAGGCGCTGCTCAAAGGGGCGATCATGGGCCGCGATCAGGCCGGACGGCCGCTCGCTCGGCCCGACAGCCCCGACCTCAACGATTTCGATTATGGCGAGGACGGGACGGGGCAGCGCTGCCCCTATGCAGCGCATATCCGCCGCGCCAATCCGCGCCGGATCGTGCCGGGCGGGGGCCTGCCCCCGGCCAGCCAGGCCGAAACCCAGACCCGGGCCGAATTTGACCGGCCATCGCCCCGGCTGCTGCGTCGGGCTATGCTGTTCGGCGATCCGGCCCAGGGACCGGCCCGCGCCGGACTGATGTTCATGGCCTATAACGCCAGCATTGCCGAACAGTACGAAGTGATCCAGCGCTGGCTGAACGGGGGCAACAGCACCGATGTGGCCGGGGCCAACAACGATCCGTTGACCGGGGTCGGGCCAAAGGACGCCCCGGCGGTGTTCCAGTTCATTGCCAATGACGCATCAGGTCAGCCGCAAGTGGTGCGGGCCGAACTGCCGTTGTTCACCCCCGGTGCGCCGCCAGTGGGCCATGCCGATCCGGGGCGACATCCGTTTACGCCGCTGCATTGGGGTCTGTACCTGTTCGTGCCGTCGCGTTCGGCGCTGGCCGCGCTGGGCCAGTTGACTGCCAGCTATCTGCCGATGCGCCCGTTTGACGAGGACGCGGTGGGCCGTGCGATCATCGAACGGGTGTCCGCCATGCCCGAAGATGAAGCGGCCAAGGAATGGAAGCGGCTGCTGGAAGATTTTACCACCAAGGACCCGGCCGAACGCGATCTTACTCCGGATATGTGGGCGGCGATCCGGCACTATTACGGCGGCGCGCTCAACCTGCGGCGCGGGCCGAACCAGGGCGGCGGCGTGGCGCTGGTGGGCGAAGGCGACAGCGGCGAAGAACCCGATGCGCCGCGCTATGATTGGGTCAATCCCGATCGCGAAAACCAGAACGTGGTGCTCTGCGCGGGCGCGCGTCAGGTGGCCCAGGTGCTGGCGGACTGGAAGAACTTTTCCAGCGAGGAACAGCTGCGCCGGATCCATGGCAACAGCGGACCGATCTTCGTTACCCAGCAACCCGATGACCAGTATCACAACCCGGCGCTGACCGCGCTCAAGCTCAACTACTGGAACGATTCCAACGCGACCAACGCGATCCTGATGAAGTACGATGCCCCGGCCGGGTTCAAGGCCGGTTACGCGGCCGGGACCAAAGTGCTGAACACATCGAAGCAGGCGGTTGAAGCGCTGGGGCGCACATCGTTCAAGCTGGAGCTGCGCCGCCAGTACCTGCTCCCCGCGTTGGGGGTTTTGAGCCAGATCTGGTACGGCTTCCCCGATGGCACGCACATGCTGCTCGGGCCGTGGTCATGGTCGCCGGTGCGGCTGGGCGAACCGGGCGAGGCGGAAATGGCTGCGGCCAATCCCGATATGGTCTGGCGTGACAAGCCGCATGCGCCGGGCGATTTCCTCTCGCCATCGCGCAATGCCTTTTATCCCCGGCCCAGCCCCGAAGTGACCGACTATGCCGAAAACCACGGCAAGGCGATCCTGATCGCAGCCCGCAAATTCGTGGCAGATCACCGCGCGGCCGGCACGGTTCCGGGCGGATCGGTTGCCGCCGCGATGTTCCGGGAGATCCAGGATCCCGAAGTGCTGGCGCGCAATATCGTTGGCACCATGGTGGGTGCGATCCCGCCGATGGATGGCAATCTGCGCGGGGTGCTGGCCGAATGGCTGGGTCAGAAATCACTATGGCGGCACCAGTCGGCGCTCAAGCAGGCCACTGCGGGCCAGTCCGCCGATCACGCGATCGCTGCGGCCATCGCGGCCTTGCGGGGCCCGGTTTCGCAGGCGATGTGCATCCGGCCCGCGCCCGACCTGCTCTATCGCACGGCCCAACACGATACGCGGATCAAGGCGGACCCACCCACGCCCGGCTGTCCGCACCGCCGCGATGTGAAAGTGCGCAAGGGCGATATGGTGGTGGTCAGCCAGGTCTCTGCCGCGCAGCGCTCGCTGTTCGATCCGGCCACACCCGATGGCGATGTTTCGATCGTGTTCGGGGGCAAGCGTCAGCAGGCCGATCAGACCGACAGCCCGCCGCCATATGCGGTCCACGCCTGCCCGGCGCAGGACATGGCCTTTGGCGCGATCATGGGGATTATGGCGGCCTTGCTCGATGCCGGGACGATCCAGGCCATGCCGGCCGCGCTGATCGTGCGGCTGAGTGACTGGAAACCGATCGGCGCTTCGCCTGGGGCGGCTGCCTAGGCTCTGATCCCCAGCGCTGACAGGGCGGCCTTGGCTTCGGCCTCGATCGTCTCGGCTGCGGCGCTTTCACCGCGAAAGCGGGCAAGCTGCGCGGCGCACAGCAGGTTTCGGGCGGCTTCGCGCGGGCTGTGGCGGATCCGGGCCGAACGTCTGGCCTGATCCAGATAGTGATCGGCGCGGTCGCTGCGGCCATGGCCCTGGGCCAGCCGGGCCAGCGCGCGCCAGCCCATCGCTTCGCCCAGCCGGTCACCGCCTTCGCGGACCCGTTGCACCAAGGCCCCGGCATAGGCTCGCGCCGCCGCCGTATCGCCGCGCACGGCCATGACCTGGGTCAGCCAGCCGAACAGCAGCGAAGTGCGCTGGCGGCTGTTGCCCGGACTGAGGAACCAGCGCGCGGTATCTTCCATCCGCCGCACCTGCCGTTCATCGCCATCGATCCGCCAGCGGGCATAGGCCGCCAGGGCGTGGCTCATCATCGCGAGATAGCGAGTGTGGGACCGGGTGCAGTCCTGCAGCGCGGTCTGGGCCAGGTGTTCGGCCCCGTGCCAGTCGCCCTGCCACAGCCGGATCGCAGCGCGCTGGGTCAGCAGTGACGGGCGCATCGTGGTCAGGGCATCGGGGTCGAGCGCTTCGGCGCGGTCAAACAGCGTTTCCGCTTCGGCCATGTGGCCCTGATCACCCAGCAGGAAGCCGTGGCAGCTCAGCCCGTAGATCAGTGTTTCGCGGTGGTGGCGTCCGCCGCGTTCGGCAAACCGGGGCAGGACCGCGCAAAACAGCGGGTCCGCCTCGTGATAGCGCCCGGCGCTGCTCAGCGACTGGGCCAGCTTGATTTCGATCTGGCCGATGAACCGGTCGTCGCCCGCCGCCAGCGCGGCTTCGCGTGCGGCGGACAGGTCGCGGATCGAACGCTTGCCGAGCCCCAGGCCATAGGCGATCGCCCCTTGCCAATAGCGCCCCCGGATCCGCGCGGCGGGATCGTCGGCGTCGGCCAGCAGTGCCTGGGCGCGCTCGATCACGTCGAGCTGGTCGGCGGCGGGATCGATGATGCTGGCCAGCCCGAACTTGTTGAGCAGGGTCCAGCCCTGGCCTTCGCGCCGGGCGCCGGGTTCCTGCGCTTCGATCCGTGCCAGCGCGGCGCGGTAATGCGCCTGGGCCCGGTCCAGCGCGCCCGCCGCCAGCGCGGCATCCCCGGCGCGCATGGCATAATCGAGCGCGGCCTCGTCCAGCCCTGCGGCGGCGCTGTGATAGGCCAGGGCATCGAGCAGGCCGTCGGCGCCGGGCACTTCGGCCCGCTCTTCCAGCACTTGCAGCGCGCGGCGGTGCAGATCGCGGCGCTGGGCCAGGTCAATCCCGGCATAGACCGCTTCGCGGGTCAGCCCGTGCTTGAAGCGCAGCATGGTGCCGCTATCGCCGGGATAGAGGAAATCGGCCTGTTCCAGCCGGGCCAGCGCGGCCGCGTCCACCGCCGCGCCCTGGATCGCGGCGAGCAGCCAGCCGGGAACCTGATGGCCCAGGACTGCGGCCTGGCGCAGCAAGTGGGCATCGGCGGCAGGCAGCGCGGCAAAGCGGGCCTGCACCGCCATATCGAACCAGGCCCCGCGTGCCTCGCCATCGGGAGCCTCGCCGCGGCTGGCCCATGCATGGCACAGCTCTTCCAGCAGCAGCGGACTGCCCCCGGCAGCAGTGGTCAGCCGGTCGATCACGCCGGGTTCCAGCGTGCCCAGCAATGCGGCAATCGCGACCTGCGCGGCCTGCGGGGTCAATGGCTGGAGCGCTTCGATCTGGCAGGGGGTTTCAGCGGGCAGGCGGGCCTGCCCCTCGCGAGAGGCGAGCAGGACGCGCAGCTGCCCGGCAGGCGCGGCGGCCAGCATCGCGGCCAGCTCGTCGCGGCTGGCATCGTCGGCCCATTGCCAGTCGTCGATTACCACCAGGATCGGCAAGCCCGCCGCCGCCAGCGCGATTTCCCGCCCGATCGTCACGCTGTCCGCTGCGGCGGTTTCGGCCAGGTCGCTGCCGGCCAGTTCGCCCGCGATTTGCAGGAACGGCTGGAGCGGCCGTGCTGCCAGATAAGCTTCGCAGTAGCCGCGCGCCACGCGCCATCCGGCACTGCGCGCCTCGTCGCAGACCTGGGCGAGCAGGCGGCTCTTGCCGATCCCGGCGGGGCCGTGGAGCAGCATGGTCGGCGCGCGCCCGGTTCCCCCGCGCAGCCAGGCCTGCAGCCGCGCCTGCACCTCGTCGCGCCCGGTCAGCGGGGTCAGCCGTTGGCGCGCGCGGCCCGCAAAGCGGCTCTCAACATCGCTGCGGCCCAGCACCGGCAGCGCTGGCAGCCGCTTGCGCCGCCCGCCCAGCTGCAGCGGTACCGCCGCACCGGTGGTAAAGAACGCGGCGTCCCCGCCCAATGTCTCGGCGCTGACCAGCAGTCCGTCGGGACTGGAGGCATCGCACAGCCGCGCTGCGACATTGGTGGCATCGCCCAGCATCTCATAGCGCCCGCGCACCATGTCACCGCTGCGCAGCAGCACCACCCCGGCGTGGATGCCGCTGTGCAGCCGCAGCTTGAGCCCCGGGCCGAACAGCCCGTCCAGCTCTGCTGCAGCCTGATGCAAGTCCAGCGCAGCCTCGGTCGCGCGGCGTCCTGCGTCTTCGTGGGCCAGCGGATAGCCGAACATGCACAGCGCCCCGTCGCCGTCGATCCGCACCACCTCGCCGCCGTGGTGGCTGACGATCCGCCCGGTCAGCTCGCGCAGCCGGGTCAGCAGTTCGGCATAGTGCTCTGGTTCCATGTCCGCGGTGATGCGGGTGGAATCGGTCAGGTCGGTGAACAGCAGGACAAGGTGGTGACGCTGATTGACCAGGCTCATCTCAGCATGCGTTCGTATTGGTTGCGCAAGGCCGCGATCGACGCGATGCGCAGCTGGCGGCCGCTTTGCTGGAGCAGCCCATCCTGGCTCAGCAGCCCCAGTTCGCGCGAGACCGCTTCGCGGCTGGTGCCGATCCGCGCGGCCAGTTCGGCGTGGGTCGGCATCGGGCGGATATCGGCGCTGTCGGACCCAGGTTCGGCCACTTCGAGCGCGATCCGCAGCAATTCGGCCTGGACCCGGCTGGCGACGGGCAGGGTGGCGAGTTCAAAGGCGCGCTCGGTCAGGTTGCGGACCCGCTGCGCCAGCTGCTGTGCCACCCACAGCCCGGCTTCGGGCACTTCGCTGAGCAGCTGGGTAAATTCCGGCCCGGTCAGGTGCGCGAGGCGCGAATCTTCGATCGCGGTGACATTGGTGGAGCGCGGCTGGCCATCGATTGCGCTGAGTTCCCCGAACATCTCACCCGGGCCCATATCGCTCAGGATCACTTCGCGTCCTTGCGGTGAAACCAGCGAGAACAGCAACCGTCCTGACAGGACCAGATAGACGTCACGGCCCAGACTGCCTTCGGCAACCACCACCTGTTTGCGGCTGATCGGCTGCTGGCGGGCGCGGGCCAGGAATGCGTCGCGAACCGCGGGCGGCATGACCCGCTCTGCGCGCTGATCTTGGCCTGACGGGCCAGAACCATGCATCCTTGCGACCCCTGTTCGCCACGGGCCTGCCCCAAACCGGCCCTTCGCTATGTTCCTAGTCCCTGCCGGTGATTTTTGTCACATCATTTTTTGGCTGGAAGGACCAGTTCGGGACGTTTCGCGTGCCTGTTCAGCTGAACAGGCTTTGATATTTCTGCGAAAAAACATCGCGCCCAATAATCAGGCGCATCACTTCACTGGAACCGGCAAGGATCCGGTTGATCCGCGCGTCGCTGAACATCCGGCTGATCGGATATTCATCCATGAAACCCGCCCCGCCGTGCAGCTGGACGCCCAGGTCCAGCATTTTCCACTCGACCTCGCTCGCCACCATCTTGGCCTTGGCGCCCATGTTGCTGGTGAGCTGGCCGATATTATGGGCGGCAACGCAGTGGTCGATATAGACCTGCGCCAGCTCGATCTCGGTATCCATCTCGGCCATGCGGAACTGGGTGTTCTGCTGGTCGGACAGCGGTGCCCCGAAGATCTGCCGCTGGCTGACATAGTCACGGGTGATGTCAAACGCCTTGCGCGCATTGGCGGCGCAGCCGACGGCGGAAATCAGCCGTTCCTCGGCCAAGCCCTCCATCAGATAGTAAAACCCCTTGCCCGCCTCGCCCAGCTGATTGGCCTTTGGTACCTGGACATTGTTGAAGAACAGTTCGGCGGTGTCCTGCGCGGGCATGCCCATCTTTTTCAAGTTACGGCCGCGTTCGAACCCTTCCATCCCGCGCTCCAGGATCAGCAGCACCATCGCATGCTTCTTGTCCGCGCCCGCCACCTTGGCCGCCACGATCACCACATCGGCGTTGATCCCGTTGGAGATATAGGTTTTCGACCCGTTGAGCAGCCAGTGATCGCCCCTATCCTGCGCCGTGGTGCGCATTCCGGCCAGATCCGATCCTGCGCCCGGTTCGGTCATGGCGATCGCCAGGATCGTTTCGCCCGACACGCATTTGGGCAGGAACCGCATGCGCTGTTCCTCGGTCCCGAAGCGTTGGAAATAGGGGCCGACCAGGCGGCTGTGCAGCGTGTTGTAGAACTGCTTGGCCCCGGCGCGGCAGGTTTCCTCGATGATGATCTGTTCAAAGCGGAAGTCGCTGTCGCCCATGCCGCCATATTTCTCGTCCGGCCAGATCATCAGGAAGCCCAGGTCCCCGGCCTTGCGGAACGCCGCACGATCTACAATTCCGGCCTCGCGCCAATCTTCCATATGCGGCGCAATCTCTGCTTCCAGAAATTTGCGATAGGCATCGCGGAACATGATCTGGTCTTCGGTGAACTGGCGCATGGCTATCCTCTGGTGAGGGCGAATCCCGTCTTTTGTTGCGCCACGAACTGCGGTCTGGCGCGGCGCTTGTCAAAGGGTGATTGACACTGCGCGGGGCAAGGGCAATCGTCACCTAAATTGACCAATCGCCAATGAGGAGAGGACCGTGGCCAAGACCCTGACCGTGCAGACCATTGCGAACGAACTGGCCGATGCGCTGATCGCCGGGGCCGTGGCCAAGGCGAACGAGATGCAGGTGCCGATGTGCATCGCGCTGTGCGATCCTTCGGGTACCTTGGTGGCGTTCCGACGGATGGACCATGCCCCGCTGCTGTCGGTGCAGATCGCGCAGGACAAGGCCTATACCGCCGTATCGTTCGGCATGCCGACGCATGAATGGCACGATTTCATCAAGAACGATCCGCCGCTGCTGCACGGGATCGTCCACACCCCGCGGCTGGTGGTGTTCGGCGGCGGCTATCCGGTGAAGATCGATGGCGTGATGGTCGGCGGGATCGGGATCAGCGGCGGGCACTACAGCCACGATATGGAAGTGGCGCAGGCCGCGCTGGCGGCCGCCGGCTGCGCCTGACCCTAAAGCAAGTCCGCCGGGCCGGTCGGGAAGCCGAGTGCCACCTTGCCGGCCAGGACTGTGGTGCGGTCCCAGTCGAACATCACGTGACCGCGCATCACCTGCACGTCGCGCAGGTGGCGCTGCAGCGGGCTTGTCAGCATTGACGCGCTGGCCCCGGCGGCGGCATGCAGCAGGTCGATCGCCTGATTCGACAGCCGCACGATCTGCGCGCCAGCCAGCCGCAGCGCGACCTGTGCCTCGATCGAAGCCTGCGCGCCCTTGGGGCCTTCGCGTTCGATCACGGTGCGGGCATCGTCCCACACCAGCCGCATCGCGCGGACCAGCGCGCTGGCCTCGCCCAGCCGCAGGTGCACGGTCTGCACCTCGCCCTGCCGGGCTCCACCGCTGAAGGCCTGCTGCTTGGTCTTCATCCGCTGGGTGAACCAGTCCAGCGCGGCCTCGGCCGCGCCGACCGCCGGGGTGGCGGCTACCATGGCCAGGCAGGCGCGCAGGGGATAGGCCAGGGTCGATCCGGGATGCAGCGCTTCGCCGGGTGAATGGCCCGCGGCCATCATCCGTGCGGGCAGGGTCATGTGTTCGGGCACGAAGCGGCCGTTCACCCGCACTGCCTGCGAACCGGTCGAGGCCATGCCCGACACGTGCCAGACATCCTCGATCTCGACCTGCTCCAGCGGCATCGCGCAGAACCGCGGCTCGCCGCTGGCGCTGTCGATCCCGTTGACCAGTACCCAGTCCGAATGGTGGATCGCGGTCGCCCATTCCCACCGTCCGGTCACGCGGTAGCCGCCCTCGACCGCTTCGGCCGTGCCGGTCGGGGCGAGCGGCGCGGGGGCCAGCGGCATCTTGCCCCCGGCGAAGAATTCGGCCTGAGCCCTGGCCGGGAACTTGCACAGCATCCAGGCGTGGAGCGCCAGGAAAGAGAGCGTCCAGGCCCCCGATGCGCAGCCGGTGGCCAGGCGCCGCACCACGTCCATGAACAGGGCAAAGCTGGCTCCCTGTCCTCCGGCAGTGGTGGGGGCCAGCAGGGCGAAGAATCCGGCCGCGGCGGCTTCGGCGATGCTCTCGTCGTGCAGGCGGCGCAGCTGTTCGGCGGCAGGCGCGCGCTCGGCCAGGCGCAGGGCCATGGCGTCGGCCCAGTCCGTCCACTCTTCGCCATTGGCTGTGCGCAAGGCCGTTTCTCCCATGGCCCGTCGATCCTCTTTGCCGGTGCTTGTGGCGGGCAGAATGGCTGCACGGCAAGAAATGTCAATCTGCTTTACAAAATGCCCGTTCAACAATCGCACTTGCGCACGGCGCTTGCGGCGTGGGATGGGTGGTCCATGCAAACGTCGCTTCTGATGCTGGACCTGATGCGGACCTTCTACTGGTTCGATGAACAGCTGCGCGCCCGGTTGGCGCAGCGCGGGTGGGACGGGATCACGCGCACGCAATCGCTGGTGCTGGCCAATGTGGCCAACGGAGTAACGCGCCCTTCGCGGATTGCCGAGAACCTGGGGGTGACGCGGCAGGCGATGAGCCAGCTGCTGTCCGAAATGGCCGCACGCGGGCTGGTCGATCTGCTGCCCGATCCCGATGACCGCCGCGCCCAGCGCGTCGTCTCGTCCGCCTCGGGCGAGGCGATCCGCGAGGCTGCGCGCAGCACCCTGCGCGAGCTGGAGCAGGAGCTGGAAGACCGCGTCGGCGCCAAGGCGATGACCGCGCTGCGCGCCGCTTTGCGCGAGGTTCCGGACGCGGTCTAGACCACCCCGCGCGCCGCCAGATCGGCGAGCGCCGCAGCATCCAGCCCCAGCCGCTCGCCATAGATTTCCGCGTTGTGCTCGCCGGGCACCAGCGGCGCGCGGCGGCGGACAGAGCTGGGAGTGGCGGACAGCTTGGGCATCGGCGCCTGCATCCGCACCGGTCCGTGGTCAGGATGTTCGACCGCAACCAGCGCTTCGCGCGCGGCGAAGTGCGGGTCGGCCAGCATCTCCTTGCCGGTATAGACCCGCCCGGCCGGGACCGAATGGGCGATCATCAGCGCTTCGAGCTGATCGACGGTCAGCGTCGCGGTCCAGCGGTTGATCAAAGCGTCCAGTTCCGCCTGCCGCTCTCCCCGCGCCACATGGGTGGCATACCGCGGGTCCTGCGCAAGTTCCGGCTGGCCCATCGCCTCGGCCAGCCGCGCGAAGATCGCATCGCCGTTGCCGCCGATCATGTATTCACCATCACTGCACTGGTAGACGTTGCTGGGCGCGATCCCCGGCAGGATCGAGCCCGAGCGCTGGCGGACTATCCCCATCACGTCATATTCGGGCACCAGGCTTTCCATAACCTGCAGCACCGCTTCGTAAAGCGCCGAATCGACCACCTGGCCCTTGCCGCTGACATCGCGCGCGCGCAGCGCGGCGAGCGCACCCATGCAGCCATAGGTCGCGCAAAGGGTATCGCCGATCGAAACGCCCATCCGGCTGGGCGGGCGGTCCGGATCGCCAACGATCGCGCGCCAGCCGCCCATTGCCTCGCCGATCCCGCCAAACCCGGCGCGGCTGGAATAGGGACCAGTCTGACCATAGCCCGACATGCGCACGATGATCAGGCGCGGGTTGATCGCGTGCAGGTCCTCCGGCCCCAGCCCCCACTTTTCGATCGTGCCGGGCTTGAAATTCTCGATCATGATGTCGGCATCGGCGAGCAGGCGGCGGGCGAGCTCCTGCCCCTCGGCCACCCGCAGGTTGGCGGTGACCGAACGCTTGTTGCGGCCGATCACCTGCCACCACACCTTGTGCTGCCCGTTGCCCCACTGCCGCATTGGATCGCCCGCGCCGGGCGGCTCGATCTTGACCACGTCGGCACCCATGTCGCCCAGCAGTTGCCCGCAGAACGGGCCTGCGATCAACTGGCCCAGCTCCACCACCCGGACGCCGCTGAGCGCGCCCCTGTTGTCACCCGTCATTGCTCTGCATCTTTCGGAAAGGGTCCGGCCTTGGCCAGCATCGAGGGCATCGTCTTGTCCATTACCCCTGACAGCCACTGCGCAGTCTCGATCAGCTTGCCCAGGTCCAGCCCGGTCGCCACGCCAGAGCGCGCCAGCATGTAGGCCACGTCCTCGCTTGCCACATTGCCGGCAGCGCCCGGGGCGAAGGGGCAGCCGCCCAGCCCGCCGATCGAGGCATCGACCACCGTGGCTCCGGCCTCCACCGCCGCCCAGACATTGGCGATCCCGGTATTGCGGGTATTGTGGAAATGGACCCGCACCGGCAGCGGCGCGATCGCCCGCGCCACATCGCGGACCATGGCGGAAACCTGTGCGGGAACGGCCACCCCGATGGTGTCCGCCAGCGCGATCTCGACCGGCCCGGCCTCGGCCAGCCGCGCGGCCATGCGCACCACGTGGGCCGGATCGACCTCACCCCCGAACGGACAGCCGAAGGCGACCGCGATGGTCACCTGCGCGGTCTTGCCCGCCGCCTTGGCCATGGCCACGATCCGCGCGGCGACATCGATCGATTCCGCCGAGCTTTGCCCCTGGTTGCGGATCCCGAACGGGTCCGAGGCGATTCCCACCGCGCCGAGCTGATCGAGCCCGCAGGCCAGTGCGCGTTCGGCGCCGCGTTCGTTGAGCACCAGCCCGATCCGGGTCACGCCCCCAGGCCTGCCCAGTCCTTCGACCACCGCCTCGGCGTCGGCCATCTGGGGCACGCGCTTCGGATTGACGAAGCTCGCCACCTCGATCCGCCGCGATCCGGCGGCAATCGCGCGGCGGATCAGCTCGATCTTGTGCGCGGTCGAGACCAGCACAGCCTCGTTCTGCAAGCCGTCGCGCGGGCCGACTTCGACCATTTCGATGGCAGGGGGCGGGGGCTGGGTCACGGGTGGGCGTCTCGGAAAAAGGGGGGAGGGGTCAATGGACGCAGGCGGGGGCGCTTGGCAAGCTCACGCCGCAGTGCTGGCGGACGGGCCGACCTGCCGCCAGTCCTGGTCCTTGGGCACCATGCCTTCGAAGGTGAACAGATCGGCGTTGCGCCAGTCCCGTGGCGACGGGTCCTGATCGGCGGAGGTATCAGCCGCCTGGGCCGCGCTTAGCATCAGCTTGCGGAATTCGATGATCGCGCGGTCGCTGGACCCCAGCCGGTCATGGCTGCGGTCCGCGATTGGTCCCATCGATTCCCACATCGCCATGTCCTGCACCGGGATGCCGCGAATTCCGGTAAAGTCCCCGGCCTTCATCGCGGCGCGGTCCTGCAGGTAATCGTTGCCGCGATTGCGGAACTTGCGGAAGGACACGGGATCGAGATCCACGCCCGGGGTCGCTTCGCAGAACGCGCGCCAGGCCTCGGCCGAAATGCCCTTGGCCGGATCCTCGTGCCAGGCGATCCAGTAGAACATGCAGTTCACGTCATCGACCGGCACCAGCATCTGGTTCAGCCGATAGCGGTCGGTCGGCGGGATCATCACCGAGAAGGGCGCGGCGAACAGCGTGGTGCGGACATAGTCTTGGCTGTCCGGATCATGGATCGGCCGCCGGATCGCGGCATAGCGAAAACCATAGGGCGTGCGTTCCACCTCCAGCCGGGGCGATTTGTCCGCCGATGGCCGCAGCCAGGCCGTGCCGGTCGCGGTCGATCCGGCAACGTCGGGGGCGGTCGGCATGTTGGTCGAATGCAGGCTGGAGCTGTGCGCCGAATCGATCGCCCCTTCCAGTACCTGCGCCCAGTTGCATTCGGCATGGATCTTCATGATCGCGGGCGGTGTGGCGCTCTTCGCCCAGACCGGCGGATCGAACGGCGCGGGCGCGTCAGGATCGCCCAGCCAGGCCCAGACGAACCCGCCCGCTTCCTCTACCGGAAAGGCCCGGGTCCGCATCGACTGCTGCAATTTGGCATCCGCCGGTTCCGAGGCCAGCTCCACCGCCTGCCCCGCCACGTCGAACTTCCAGCCGTGATACAGGCAGCGCAGTCCGCATTCCTCATTCCGGCCATAGACCAGCGAGGCGCGGCGGTGCGGGCACAGCTCGTCCAGCACGCCCACCCGGCCCGCTGTGTCGCGGAACACCACCAGGTCCACCCCCAGCAGCCGCGCGCGGCGCGGGGCGCCGTCGCACTCGGCCACTTCCTCGCTCATGCAGACCGGCAGCCAGTGGCGGCGCATCACCCGGCCCATCGGTGCCGCGCCTTCGACACGGCACATCAGGTCGTTTTGCTCGGGCGTCATTGCAATGCTACTCCGGGGCCACTCGAGATTCGATACTTTTAATACTAAGCAATTGGCAGCTCAAGTGCCAGAGGCTATCAATTGCGCCGGAGAGGAGCGGCGATGACCCTGCGGCTCGCAGTGCTGGGATTGGGACGCGGCGCGGTGCTGACCGCGCCCGCGCTCGCCGCGCATCCCGGAATCGCGCTGGTCGCGGGCTGTGATCCCGATCCTGCCGCGCGCGCCGGGTTCGACCGGCGCACCTTCGCTCATGCCGAAGAGCTGTTCGCCTGGGGCCAGTTCGACGCGGTCTACGTGGCCAGCCCGCACCAGTTCCACGCCGCGCATGCGATCATGGCCGCCCGCGCGGGCAAGCAAGCGCTGGTGGAAAAGCCGATGGCGGTGGACCTCGCCGAAGCGCAGGCCATGGTCCGCGCCGCAAAGCAGGCCGGAACCGTGCTGATGATCGGCCCCAGCCACGGCTACGATCCCCCGGTCGCGCTCGCCGCCAGCCTGATCGCCAGTGGCGAGGCGGGCGCGGTGCGGCTGATCGAGGCGCGCAATTTCACCGACTTCCTCTATCGCCCGCGCCGCCCGGCCGAACTCGATACCGCGCAAGGCGGCGGCGTGGTGCTCAGCCAGGCGACGCACCAGATCGACATTGTCCGCCGCCTGGCCGCCAGCCCGGTCACCTCGGTCCGCGCCTGGACCGGCGGGTGGGACGCGCGGGCGAGCGAGGGGGCCTTTGCCGCGCAATTGCACTTCGCCAGCGGCGCGGCGGCCAGCCTGATCTATTCGGGCTATGCCCGCTATGACAGCGATGGTGCGGCGGGCTGGATCGGCGAGCTGGGCGCGGCCAAGGATCCCAAGGCCCATGCCCGCGCCCGCGCTGCACTGGCCGCCGCGGACGAGGCGCAGGCCAAGGCCGCGCGCACCTTTGCCGCCGGGTGGCCGAATATAACCCCGCCGCTGCACCACGAACGCTTTGGCCAGGTGCTGGCGCTGTGCGAACGCGCCGATCTGGAACTGACCCCCGCCGGGGTCACGCTGCACGGCGATTCCGGCCCGCGCGCGATTCCCGCGCCGCTGCCAGGCGTGCAGCGGCTGGGCGTGGTGCAGGCCTTTGTCGATGCCATCACCGACGGGGTGCCGCCGCTGTTTGACGGGCGCTGGGGGCTGGAAAGCCTCGCCGTGTGCCACGCGCTGCTGCACTCCGCCCGCGAAAACCGTGATATTGCTCCTGCCGACCTTATCGAAGGACTTGCATGACCCGCTTGCCGCTCTCGCTCGCCTGCTGGAACTACGATCGCACCCAGGCGCTGGCCGATGGAACGGTGCGGCCCGACGGGATCGATCTCAACCTGCAGGTGCTGGAAGTTGAGGAAACCTTTTTCCGGATGCTGCGCCACCGCGAATTTGACGCGGCGGAAATGTCGCTCTCGTCCTATTGCGTGTCGCTGTCGCGTCCCGATCCGGCCTTCATCGCGCTGCCGGTGTTCCCTTCGCGGATGTTCCGGCACGGCTGCATTTTCGTTTCTGCCCAAAGCGGGATCGAACGTCCGCAGGATCTGGTCGGCAAGCGGATCGGGGTGCCCGAATACCAGATGACCGCGCCGGTCTGGATTCGCGGGGTGCTGGCCGACGAATATGGGGTCGATCCCGCCAGCGTGACCTATTTCACCGGGGGCGAGGAACAGCCGGGGCGCGAGGAAAAGCTGAAGCTCCACCTGCCCGAACGGTTCCGGGTCCAGCCGATCGGGCAGGGCCAGACGCTGTCGCAGATGCTGGCCGAGGGGGAGATCGACGCGCTCTACACCGCGCGGATTCCCAGCACCTTTTACACCCGCCCCGATATGGTGCGCCGACTGTTTCCGGATTTCGTTGCGGTCGAACAGGACTATTTCCGCCGCACCGCGCTGTTCCCGATCATGCATGTGGTGGCGCTGCGCCGCGATGTCTATCAGGCCAACCGCTGGATTGCCCGCGCGCTGTTCAAGGCCTTTGAGCAGGCGCAGGCGGGGCTCTATGCGGAGCTCAGCGTCACTGCTTCGCTGCGGACCATGCTGCCCTGGCAGGTCGCCATGGTCGAGCAGACCACCGCGCTGATGGGGGCGGACTGGTGGCCCTATGGCGTGGACCGCAACCGCGCCGTGCTGGAAACCTTCCTGCGCTATCACCATGAACAGGGCCTCTCGCCGCGGCAGCTGGCGGTGGAGGAACTGTTCGCACCCGAATGCTTCGAGGCGTTCCGGATTTGAGCGTCGCGTCAAAGCTCGTGCCTTGCCGCAGGCCTGCGCCCGCCCTACCATCGCCTGCGGCCTGACGCGGGCTGAAAAGGACAATGATCTTGGCCAACGACGACCAGCACCTGCGGCATCCGGCCGAATACTATACCGATCCCGAAAACAGCATCGGCTACCTCGCGCGGATCCTGTTCCGCTCGTTCTCACGGCTGCTTGAGCAGGGCACGCTGAATCATGGCGTTTCGGCCGGACAGTGGCGGTTCCTGCGCCAGCTGTGGCGCGGGGACGGGATCACCCAGCGCGAACTGTCCGAGCGCGTCTCGATGCGCGAGCCGACCACAGTGGTCGCGGTCAAGGGGCTGGAAAAGGACGGGTTCATCACCCGCAAGAAGACCCGCGACGATCGCCGCAAGACCTTCATCTACCTGACTGAGCGCGGGCGCGAGCTGGAACTGCTGCTGGCCCCCTACAACGCCGAAATCCACGAACTCGCCACCCGCGGGATGAGCGATGACGAGATCGAGACGCTGCAGGGCCTGATGAAGCGCGCTATCGCCAATCTGGCCGAGGCCAATGCCCAGCTGGCCGCCGAACGCGATGCGAGTGCGTGACCGGGCGTTGCAACCCGGAGATACTTAGAATACTACCTTCTCTGAGTTCGGGAGGAGAGTGCCGCGACCATGCTGGGGCTGATGCAGAACGTGCCGCTGACGGTGGACCGGATCTTCGATCATGCGGCCGCGTGGCACGGGGACCGCGAAGTGGTGTCGCGCGATGCCGATGGATTGGTGACGCGGACGGACTACCGGGCGATCCACGCTGATGCCAAGCGCGTGTCGAACGCGCTGGCCGCTGCCGGGATCAGGCCGGGAGACCGGGTGGCGACGATGGGCTGGAACTCCGCCCGGCACCTGGCCGCGTGGTACGGCACATCGGGCATGGGGGCCGTGCTGCACACGCTCAATCCCCGGCTGTTCCTGGAACAGATCGCCTATATCGCGGGTCATGCCGGGGACCGGCTGCTGATCGCCGATCCGGGGCTGGCCGATCTCGTCGGGCAATTGCTGCCGCTGGTCCCTTCGATCGAACGGGTGGTGTTCTTTTGCGATGCGGCGACCCTGCCGCAGACGAGCTATCCAGCCCTTGCCTTCGATGACTGGATCGCGCCCTTTCCGGCCGAATTCGCCTGGGGGCAGTTCGATGAAAATACCGCCTGCGGGCTATGCTATACCAGCGGCACCACCGGCAATCCCAAGGGCGTGCTCTATTCGCACCGGTCCAACTATATCCATGCATTGATGACCCTGCAGCGCGATGCGCTGGGGCTGTCGGCGCGCGATACGGTGTTGCTGGTGGTGCCGATGTACCATGCCAATGCCTGGGGCGTGGTGTTCTCCGCGCCTGCCGTGGGGGCCAGGCTGGTGCTGCCGGGGCAGCGGATGGACGGCGAATCGATCTACTACCTGATCGAAAACGAAGGTGTGACCTATTCCGCCGCTGTGCCGACCGTGTGGCAGATGCTGCTGCAATATGTCGAGGACAGCGGCAAGCGCTTCTCCACGCTGGAACGGGTCACGATCGGCGGATCGGCCTGTCCGGAATCGATCGTGCGGACCTTTCGCGACAAGTACGGCGTCGATGTGATCCAGGGCTGGGGCATGACCGAAACCTCGCCGCTCGGCACAGTCTCGGTGCCAAATGCGGCGGTCGCGGCGATGGGCGATGCCGATCAGATGGTGCACAAGCTCAAGCAAGGGCGGCTGCTGTGCGGGCTGGAAATGAAGCTGGTCGACGATGCGGGCCAGCGCCTGCCGCATGACGGCAAGACACCCGGGCGGCTGATGATCAAGGGGCCGACGATTGCCGCCGGATATTTCGGCGGCGAGGGCGGGGAAGTGCTCGATGCCGAAGGCTTCTTCGATACCGGCGACGTTTCGACCATCGATGCCCAGGGCTACATGCAGATCACCGACCGCGCCAAGGACGTGATCAAGAGCGGCGGGGAATGGATCAGCTCGATCGAGATCGAGAATATCGCGCTGGGGCACCCGGCGGTGGCGCAGGCGGCGGTGATCGGCGTGACGCATCCCAAATGGGATGAACGCCCGGTGCTGATCTGCCAGCTGAAGCCGGGGGCGAGCGCCACGGCGGCCGACCTGACCGCGTGGCTCGACGGCAGGATTTCGCGCTGGTGGATGCCGGATGACGTGCTGTTCGTGGACGAGGTCCCGCTCGGCCCGACCGGCAAGATCGACAAGAAGGCGATCCGCGCCAGCCTGACCGGCTACACATTGCCCTTCGCGGCGGACAACTGAACAAGGGAGAGCGAGCATGGACCCCAATGGCATCGACGGGCTTGACGCCCAGTTCATCGGCCTGACCAGCCCGACCACGCCGCGCATTCAGGCGGGCGGGCATCCGTGCCAGGGGATCTACTGGACGCTGGCCGGACAGCGCCCGAAAGTCGCAGTGATCGCGACCCATTACAACGTCGACTTTTCCGAACATTACATTGCCCCCTACTTCGCGCGGCAGGGGATCGGCTTCCTGGGGTGGAACACGCGCTATCGCGGGTTCGAGGATCAGTTCCTGCTGGAGCACGCGGTGCTCGACATCGGCGTAGGGATGCGCTGGCTGAAGGACCAGGCTGGGGTCGAAGCCATTGTAATACTTGGTAATTCTGGCGGAGGCTCGCTGATGGGGGCCTATCAGGCCGAGGCGATCCGGCCCACCTTGCAGGACCGCCTGCCCAGTGCCGGTCAGGATGCACTTCATCAACTTGTGAAGGGCGATCTCTACATCTCGTTCAACGCCCACCAGGGCCGTCCCGAAGTCCTGACCGACTGGATGGACGCCTCGGTCCTCGACGAGGGCGACCCGGTAGCCACCGACCCCGCGCTCGATCCCTTCAACCCCGAAAACGGCCCGCCCTATTCCGAGGAATTCATCACCCGCTACCGCCAGGCCCAGCGCGCCCGCAATCAGCGCATCACCGACTGGGCCAAGGCCGAACTCGCCCGGCTCAATGCCGCGGGCGTGCCGGACCGGCTGTTCCCGATGTTCCGCTGCTGGGGCGATCTGCGCTGCGTCGATCCGGCGATCGATCCGTCTGATCGCAAGCCCAACTGGTGCTATCGTGGCGATCCGGCGGTGGCCAACCGCACCCCCAGCATCGGCCGCGCCAACACGCTCAAGACCTGGCTCAACATGTGGAGCCTTGAGACTTCGCCCTGCCAGGGCCAGCCGCATCTTGCCAAGCATGATACGCCCGCGCTGGTGGTGCAGGGCATGGCCGATACCGGCGTTTTCCCCAGTGACGCGCGCAAGATCTTCGATTTCCTTGGCAGCACGGACAAGAGCCTCGAACTGATCAAGGGCGCGCACTATTTCGAGGATTCGCTGGCCGAACGCCAGAACGCCGCCGATCTGGTGGGAGCATGGATTCGCGCGAAACTGTAATGGCCGAACATGCCGACCTGATTGCCGCGCTGCGCGGTGCCGGGCTGGTGGGCGCGGGCGATCCCGTGTTCGAGCCGCTCGCCGGCGGGGTTTCGTGCGATGTCTGGAAGGTCGAGGGACCGCTCGGGCCGATCGTCGTCAAGCGCCCGCTGCCAAAGCTGCGGGTCGCGGCCGATTGGCACGCCCCGGTCGAGCGCAGTGCCAGCGAAGTCGGCTGGCTGCGCTTCGTCCGCACGGTTGATCCCGACCTGGTGCCCGAGGTGCTGGGAGACTTTCCCGCGCTCAACCTGTTCGCGCTGCGCTTTCTGCCGGGCTGCCCGGTGTGGAAGGACGAGCTCATGGCTGGCCGGGTCGATCCGGCTTTCGCGGCGCAGGTCGGCGATGCCATCGCGCTGGTCCATTCCGCCAGCACCCGCAGTCCCGGCCTGCGCGAGCAGTTCCCCGATGACGCGATGTTTCGCGCGCTGCGGGTCGATCCGTTCCTGCTGCACGTCGCCCGCCAGAATAATGAAGTTGAAGCGCCGCTGCGCGCACTGGCCGAACGGTTGACCAGTACTCGGATCGCGCTGGTCCACGGTGACGTCAGTCCCAAGAACATCCTGATTGGCCCGCAAGGTCCGGTGCTGCTCGACGCGGAGTGCGCGGTCTGGGGCGATCCAGCCTTTGACCTCGCGTTTTGCACCACCCATTTGCTGCTCAAGGCGGTTCATCTGGGGCAGGTCTCGCTGCGCAGTGCCGCCGCCGCGCTGGTTGCGGCCTATGCGGCGCGGATCGACTGGGAACCGCGCGAACCCCTGCTCGAACGGGCCGGCCAGCTGACCGCCGCCCTGCTGCTCGCCCGGATCGAGGGCAAGTCGCCCGCGCCTTACCTGACCGATCCTGACCACCGGCAGGCGGTGCGCAGGCAGGCGATTGCCTTGCTCAAGACCCCGCGCAGCATCGAAACGCTCATCGAATATTGGGAAGGACCCACTGCATGACGGCCCGCATTACCAAGGTTACAGGCCGCCAGGTGTGGGATTCGCGAGGGCGGCCCACGGTGGAAGCCGAAGTCACGCTGGACAGCGGTGCAATCGGCCGCGCCATTGCTCCGGCTGGCGCATCACGCGGGGCGCACGAAGCGATCGACCTGCGCGACGGCGGCGCGGCCTTTGGCGGCTATGGGGTGGACATTGCCGTTCGCGGAATCAGCAGCGAAGTGGCCCCCGCGCTGACCGGAATGGACGCGCGCGACCAGGCGGAAATCGACCGCACCCTGGGCCTGCTTGACGGCACATCGAACAAGGCCCGGCTGGGTGCGAACGCGGTCGTTGCGGTCAGCATGGCCGTCCTGCACGCCGCCGCCGCCCATGTGCGAGAGCCGCTGTGGCGCTGGCTGGCGCAAGGCAGGCCGGTCCGCCTGCCGCTGCCCGAAATCCAGATCTTCGGTGGCGGGGCCCATGCCGGGCGGCGGACCGATGTGCAGGACTTCATGGTGATGTGCCCGCGCGCCGGTTCCTTCCGCCGCGCGCTGGAGATCACCGACGATGTTTATCGCGCCGCCGGACGGCTAATGCAGGAGCGCGGGCCACTGAGCGGCGTGGCCGACGAAGGCGGCTGGTGGCCGGATTTCACTTCGAACGAGGATGCGCTCGATGTGCTGACCAGGGCGATCGAGGCGAGCGGCCACCGCCCCGGCGAGGACGTGTGGATCTCGCTCGACATCGCCGCCAACGAGCTGGGCGATGCGCAGGGCTATCGCCTCGCGCTCGATGACCGGCAGCTTTCGGGCGAGGAAATGGCCGCGCGGATCATCGAATGGTGCGCGCGTTATCCGATCCTTTCGGTCGAGGATCCGGCCGGGCAGGATGACTGGCAGACGATGGCGGCGGTTACGACCGCAATCGGCGACCGCGTCCAGATCATTGGCGATGACGTGCTGGTGACAAATAAGGCGCGGGTCGAGCGCGCCGCAGCAGCAGGTGTGTGCAACGCCGCGCTGATCAAGGTCAATCAGGTCGGTACCGTGAGCGAAGCCAAGGCAGCGCTCGATGCGGCGCAGGCGCATGGCTGGGGCGCGATTGTCTCGGCGCGGTCGGGCGAAAGCGAGGATGTGACCATCGCCCACCTTTCCACCGGCTGGAATGCCGGGCAGCTCAAGGTCGGCAGCTTCACCCGCTCCGAACGCATGGCCAAGTGGAACGAGATGCTGCGGATCGAGGAGGCGATGGGCGCGGCGGCGGACTACGCCGGAGCGAGCGCCTTTGCCGCGCCGATCCGGGAGCATCTGGCATGATCGTGCTGCATGCCCGCCCCAGTCCGGGCTTCCGCGCGGCGGTCGACCGGATCTTCGGCCCTGGCGTGGTCACGCATGTTGACGAGGCCGAGCCGCTCGACGGCGTGGCGGACCAGATTACCGCGCTGTTGCACGTGCTGACCCCGGTCACGGCGGACTGGATCGCCTCCGCGCCGCAGCTCAAGCTGATCCAGAAACTGGGGGTCGGGGTCAATACCATCGCGCTCGATGCGGCTCGCCGCCAGGGCGTTGCGGTCTGCAACATGCCCGGCACCAACAGCCAGGCAGTCGCGGAAATGGCGCTGAGCCTGATCATGGCCACGCTGCGCCGGACCTGCTTTTTTGATGCGCGCACCCGCGCGGGTCAGGGGTGGAGCGCGGACCCGGCGGAGCTGGACAGCGTCGGCGAAGTTGCGGGGCGCACGGTCGGGCTGGTCGGTTTTGGCCATTCGGCGCAGCGGCTCGCCCCGGTGCTGGCGGCGCTGGGCGCGCGGGTGGTTTATACCGCGCGTAATGCGCGGGACGTTCCCTACGAGTTCCTGCCGCTGGGTCGCTTGCTGGCCGAAAGCGACGTGGTCTCGCTGCACATGCCGCTGACCGAGGAGACGCGCGGTGCGATCGATCCATTGGCGATGAAGCCCGGCGCGGTGCTGATCAACACCGCGCGCGGCGAGCTGGTGGACGAAGCACGGCTGGTCAAGGCGCTGTCCAGCGGCCACTTGCGCGGCGCGGGGCTGGATGTCTTTGCGGCGGAACCGGTTCCAGCCGGGAATGCCCTGCTTGGTCTTCCCAACGTGGTCCTTGCGCCGCATATTGCCTGGCTTACCCCCGAAACGCTCGTGCGCAGCCTGCAGGTGGCCGCCGAGAACTGCCGGCGGCTGGGCGTGGGCGAACCGCTGCTGCATCAGGTGGTGTGATGGCGCTGCCGATCGTCCTGATCACCGGGCAATTGCTGACCGACGCGGTATGGCAGCCGTTGATCGCCGCTTGGCCGGACCGCGATGTGACAGTTGCCGACAACCACAGCGAAGCGACCATTGCCGGCTATGCCCAGCGCCTGCTCGATCACGCCCCGCCGCGCTTCGTGCTGGTGGCGCATGCCATGGGCGGGTTCGTGGCCTTCGAGGTGCTGCGCCGCGCACAGCAGCGGGTGGCCAAGCTGGTGCTGATCTCGACCCTCGCCAGTGCCGACGGCCCGGCCCAGACCGCACGGCGGCAAGGCTATATCGATCTGGTCAATGCCGGGAAGTTTGATCAGGTGGTCGAGGAGCGGATCCCGATCCTGTTTCCGCCGCACCGCCGCGATGATCCGCGCCTGCTGGCGGTTGCCCGGCAGATGGCCGCGTCAACCGGCGCGGAGACCTTTCTGCGCCAGCAGCGCGCCCTGATGGCCCGGATCGACAGCCGCCCGTCCCTTCCCGCGATTGCCGTCCCGACCCTGCTGTTGTGGGGCGACGGGGATGGCATCACCAGTCGCGCGCAGCATGACGAGATGGCCGCGCTGATACCCGGTGCGCGGCTTGAGGTGATTGCCGGGGCGGGGCACTTGCCCATGCTGGAGGAGCCGATGCAGGTGATTGCGCTGCTGACGGACTTTGTGGACGGCTGAACCGGCAGCGCCCGGCCGCCTTACGTCAACTCCGCCCGCGCCAGTGCCGCGCCATCGACCATTGCCTTGAGCTTGGCCTGCGCCAATTCGCGGCTGTGGTATTTCATCCCGCAGTCCGGCGCGATCCACAGGCGCTGGGGATCGATGTAGCGCAATGCCTCCCTGATCCGTGCCGCAACCACCTCGGGCGTTTCGACTTCCGGCTTTGACAGATCGAGCACGCCGTACATGATCGTCTTGTCGGGCAATTCCGCGAGGATCGCGGGATCGAGTCCGGGCTGGGCCGCCTCGATCGAAATCACGTCGATTGCTGACTGGTTGAGCTCCGCCAGAAAGTCATAGGCCTTGGGCTTGCTGGTGCCCGCGCCCTGATGGACCAGGGCATAGCCGAAGCAGATGTGCAGCGCGGTGGTGCCCTGCACCCCGTCAAGCGCGCGGGCGAGCGCTTCGAGCGCATAGGACTGGGCTTCCCCGGCACGGGCCTGGAGATAGGGTTCGTCAAGCTGCACCACATCGACCCCGGCGGCAAACAGGTCGCGCACTTCGGCGTTGACCGCGTCGGCATAGTCCAGCGCCATCGCGCGGGCATCGGGGTAAAAGCCGTTCTCGGCCTGCTGGGTCATAGTGAAGGGGCCGGGCAAAGTCAGCTTGACCGGACGGCGCGAATGGCGGCGCAGAAAGGCCGCGTCCTGCGCCTCGATCGGGCCAAGGCGGCGGATCGGGCCGGAGACCAGCGGCACCGGGTTGGCATTGCCGGTGCGGTCGATCGCGCTGCCGTGCCGGTCCGGATCGATCCCCGAGAGCGCGGTGGCGAGCCGGTTGGAATAGCTTTCGCGCCGCATCTCGCCATCGCCGATGATGTCGATCCCCAGCTCCTCCTGATCGCGGATCGCCATCAAGGTTGCGGCTTCCTGGGCATCGGCCAGCCACGGGGCAGGAATGCGCCACAGCGTTTCCGCCCGCACCCGCGGCGGCAGGCTGGCCTTCAGGCGCTCACGGTCGATCAGCCAGTCGGGTTGGGGGTAGCTTCCGACAACGGTTGTCGGCAGGATCGGCAGCTGGGACAGGCTGGTCACGGGCGCGCGGTGCTTTCGCTCTTTTTTGGGCTGGCGCGATGATTGCTTAGTATTCTATCTAATACAAGATCAAACGACTGGGAGACTGCGATGATCGATCTGGAAGCGATCCGGCTGCTGGCCGATATTCCCGCAGCGCAGGCCGCGCGGCAGGGTGCGGCGCGGGCCATCCGGTTTGAAGGGCGCGATACCAGCTATGCCGAGCTTTCGGCGGCTACCAACCGGATCGCCAATGCCCTTGGTGCGCAGGGGATCGGCGCAGGCGACCGGGTTGCCCTGCTCAGCAAGAACCATGATCGCTGGTACCCGCTGTTCTTCGGCACGGCACTGGCGCGGGCCTGCCTGGCTCCGGTCAACTGCCGCCTGACCGCCAGCGAGATCGGCTTCATCCTGGGCGATGCCGCGCCGCGCGTGCTGTTCGTGGGCGAGGACTTCTTTGAAACCGCGTTGGCGGCTGTGGCTGGCCTTGCGGAGCCGCCGCGACTGGTCGCGCTCTATGGCCAGCACCCGGCGTTCGAGACGTTCGAGGCATGGCTGGGCGGTGCGAGCGATGCGCTGCCGGCCGAACGCCCGCAGCTCGACGATCCGGTGCTGCAGCTGTACACCAGCGGCACCACCGGGCTGCCCAAGGGGGTGGTGCTGGACAACGCGAATTATCGCACTTTCCTGGAACTCGCCTCGGAGGTCGATGGGTTCGCCTATGGCGAGGGTGAGCCGGTGATGATCGTCATGCCGCTGTTCCATGTGGCCGGCACCAACATCAGCTTTTCCGCGCTGGCGCAGGGCGCGGGGATCGTGCTGATCAAGGATTTCAATGCTGCCGAGGCGATCCGGCTGATCGGGGCAGAGCGCATCTGCCACAGCTTCCTGGCCCCGGCGATGATCCTGATGATGCTGCAGGACCCCGGGGTTGAACACGGTGATTACCGCACCCTGCAGACCATCTCCTATGGCGCGTCGCCGATTGCCGAAGACGTGCTGCGCCGCGCGCAGGCCCGGTTCGGCTGCGGTTTCGTGCAATTCTACGGCATGACCGAAAGCACCGGTGGCGGATCTTTCCTCTCGCCCGCAGACCATCATGTGCCCGGCAAGCTGACCTCGTGCGGGCGGCCCTGGCCGCGCACCGAACTGGCGATCCTCGGCCCCGACGGGCAAGAACTGGGCGTGGGCGAGATCGGTGAGATCGCCATGCGTGGCGGGATCGTGATGCGGCGCTATTGGAACCGGCCCGAGGCGACCGAGGAGGCGCTGACCGGCGGCTGGCTGCACACCGGCGACCTGGGGTACCGCGATGCCGACGGGTTCTATTTCGTCCATGACCGGATCAAGGACATGATCGTGTCCGGCGGGGAGAACGTCTATCCGGCCGAGGTTGAAGGCGCGATCATGGGTTGTCCCGGCGTGGCCGACGTAGCCGTGATCGGCGTGCCCGACGACAAGTGGGGCGAAGCGGTCAAGGCGCTGGTCGTGGCCGAGCCGGGCCAGACCCCCGATCCCGCCGCAGTGATCGCCTGGGCGCGCGAGCGGATCGCGGGCTACAAGGTGCCCAAGAGTGTCGACTTCATCGCCGCCCTGCCGCGCAATCCTTCGGGCAAGATCCTGCGCCGCGAACTGCGCGCGCCGTTCTGGGAAGGCCGCGAACGCGCCGTTTGAACAAGCGAACGGCCCGGCGATTGGACCGGGCCGCTCTGGGTGCGGGGACAGGAAGGGAGGGGCTGCCCGCGCAGTTTCAGATTGCTCAGGCGCTGGCGAGCAGCATACCTTCGGCCTTGGAACCATCGGCCCGGCGCGGTTCGTGGGCGACGTCCGAGGGTTTGAAGCCTTCGGGCGGCAGGGTCCAGCACGCGAATTC
This sequence comes from uncultured Novosphingobium sp., assembly GCA_964550775.1. Taxonomy (GTDB): domain Bacteria; phylum Pseudomonadota; class Alphaproteobacteria; order Sphingomonadales; family Sphingomonadaceae; genus Novosphingobium. The sequence continues at coordinate 40,700 of CAZKAX010000014.1, forward strand.
CAGGCAGATGCCGTCCGGATCGAAGAAGTACATCGAGCGGACATAGACATCGTCGGTGACGGTCGGCGAGTTCTGGGTGGGCGAGTTATCGTGATTGGAGATGCCCGCCACTTCGATGCCCTTGGCTTTCAGCCGCTCGAAGTATTCCTCGAACTTGTCGTTGGGTACGGTGAAGGCGATGTGGTTCATCGATCCGTGCGCCGAGAGGAAGCTGCCCCGTGACGGCAACGCGGTCGGCGCTGCCACGCCCGGTGCGGCTTCGGGCGCATTGGCGAACCAGAAGAAGGCCAGGCTGTTGCCGCCGCCCATGTCGAAGAAGAAGTGCTGGCTGGTGCCATCGGGCAGGTCCAGCGTCTTGACCAGCGGCATGCCCAGCACGTCGCGATAGAACTCGACCGTCTTGGCCATGTCCTTGCAGACCAGCGCCAGATGATGGACGCCTTGGATTTCGAATTCCCTGTTCGTCGCAGTCATGTTCCGTCTCCTTGAAAGGTCAGGCAGCAGTCACGCTGGGCCGGGCCTGCATCGCAGCAAACCAGCGGGCAATATTGGCATTGGCGGGATCGAGCGGCTGGCCCACGGCTCCGCCGAATTCCAGGAAAGCGAACAGCAGGATATCGGCCAGGGTCAGCTGGTCACCGGCGATGAAGGGCTTGTCTCCAAGCTGTTCGTCCATCCACTGGATGCCGTCCTGCGCAATCGCCTTCAGCCCCGGCGCGGCATCGGGCAGGCAGCGCATGCGCGGTTCGAACATCGGCAGACCTTCGGCAAAGCGGAACCCGTTGGCCAGCGGTTCACAGACCTTGAGGTCGACCCGCCGCACCCACATCCGGGTTTTTGCGCGGTCTTCGGCAGTTGCGCCGATCAGCGAATTGCCCGGAAACCGCTCGTCCAGATACTCGCAGATCGCGGTGATCTCGGTCAGCACCGAACCGTCGTCAAGCGCCAGCGCCGGGGTCTGCCCCGCCGGATTGACCTCGGTCGAATAGGGCGGGCGGCGGTTTTCCCCGCCGCGCAGGTCAATCTCGACCGCGGGCACGGTAATCCCCTTTTCGGTCATGAACAGCTTCACGACGCGGGGATTGGGGCCAACGCTGGTATAGAATTTCATTGCAATCCTCTCAGTCTAACCAATAGCGACTCACCTGCAAAACGTCAACTAAATTGACGTTCAACTACCCGCAGGGCGCGGCGCGCTGAGGAAGTCGGCAGCCTTGAACCCTTCAGGCGCGGCGACTTCGACGATCGGATCCTCGCGCGCATCGTACTCCATCCTGAGCGCGCGGGTAATCACCGCATGCATGTCGTAAAGGCAGGTGATGTAGGTGAACTCGAAGATCTGCTCGTCATCCCAGAAGGTTTTGAGCTTGGCGAAGACTTCCAGCGGCACGCGGCCGCTGTGCGCGCTGAGGCAATCGGCATAGGCCAGCACCGCGCGCTCCTGTTCGTTGTAGCAATCGGCCACGGTCCAGTGGGGTACGGCGGCAATCTTTTCCTCGCTCACCCCAAGGCCGCGAAGCGACTTGCAGTGCTGCGAGAAAACGAACTGGCTGCCCTTGATCCACCCGGCGCGGGTCTGGCCCAGTTCGCGCAGCACGGGATCGATCTTGCGCGCGGGGTGGCGATAGACCGCAAAGCCATCGACCGCGTGCTTGAAAATGTCCGGAGCCAGCGCGAACACGGTCCACCAGTCGCCCGGCGTGCCGGTGGCCGTGCCGGGTTCGGCCACGGGATCGCGGTCACCGAACAGGCGCTTGTAATAGGCCAACACCGTTTCATCGGTGGCTTCGGCGCGGGATACCTGGCGCAGGACGGGCATGTGCAAACTCCTCTAGGCGTATTTGCGGAAAGTGGCGACGTGGGCGGAATCGAAATATTCGTCGAGCCGGGTGATCAGCCCCTGTTCGACCTGGCAGACGATCGCGCAGGGCAGGCGGACCGGTGCATCGTCATGGATGCGCCGTCCGGTCAGCACGTGCTGCTGGACGAAGCCCCCGGAAAAGGCCGTCAGGCGGCGATTGGCATAGGCAATGTCCTTGATCCGCCCAACCATGCCGGTCAGCGTCTGGGCGGTCTGGTCCGGGGTGACCACCAGCTCGTCGGTATTGTGCCAGATTTCGGCGTCATCGCGGAAACTGGCGCGCATCGCCGCGATGTCTCCGGCCTCGATCGCATCGAAGAATGCGCGGGCCAGCGCGGCGACGGCGTCCGGGTGATCGGTCATGCGGCAAGCTCACGATTCAGGTGGCGGGTCATCGCAAACTGGCTGGCGGCCGCCGCCAGCGCAAACGGAATGATTCCCATCAAGGCCCAGCGCAGGCTGGCATCGCCCAGCTCCGGCTTCAAGTGATCGCTGATCATGCCGACAAACAGCGGACCCAGCCCCAGCCCGACGATGTTGTACATCAGCAGCAGGATCGCTGCCGCCGTGGCGCGCGAGCGCGGCGGGGTCAGGTTCTGGACTAGCGCCAGTCCGGGGGCGATATAGACCGTGCACATGGTCAGCGGCAACAGCATGGCGGCCAGCGATGCCTGCCAGCCCGGCATCAGCAGCGCTACGGCCAGCCCCGGCGCAATCAGCAGCGACGCCAATGCGGGGACATAGCCATAGGCGCGCGGGTCGCGCGCCGCGAGGCGGCTGACCGCCCAGCCGCTGCCCATGATCCCGATACCAAAGGTGATCCCCGCAGCCGGGCCAAACCACTGCCCCATGGCCGGCAATGGCATGCCCTGAGTGCGCATCAGGAATGCCGGCACCCAGTTGAGAATGCCATAGCTGACAAAGGCTGACAGGCCGTTGGCCAGCAGCACCAGCCGCAGCGAAGGGCTGCGCGCGAACAGGGCCAGGGTTTCGCGCAGCGGCACGGGCTCTGCCGCAGTGGCGCCCGGATCCATCTGGCCGCGCACCGGCTCGCGCACGGCCCAGACCAGCAGCGGGGCGATCACGATCCCGGCCAGCCCCATCACCAGAAAGGCATTGCGCCAGCCGATATGGGCTGCCGCCCAGGCCCCGAAGGCCGCCCCCACGAACACGCCGAACGGTCCGTTGAGCTGAAAGATGGCCACGGCGAATGGGCGGCGGTGCGGGGGAAACAGGTCTGATACCAGCGACAGCGAAGGCGCCGTGCCGCCGGCCTCACCCGCCCCCACGCCGAACCGGATCAACGCGAGCTCAGCAAAAGAAGCGACCCGCCCGGTCAGCGCGGTGAATGCGCTCCACACCAGGCAGGCCGCTGCGATCAGCCGCACCCGGTTCCAACGATCGGCCATGATCGCCACCGGCACGCCCATCCCGGCATAGAACAGCGCAAAGGCCAGTCCGGTCAGGAGCCCGAACTGGGTATCGGTCAGGTGCAGTTCGGCACGGATCGGTTCGACCAGTACCGACAGCAGCTGGCGGTCGACAAAATTGATCGTACCGACCACGAACAGCATCAGCAGGGCCAAGCCGCGCTGCAGACCAAGCGAAGTATCGTCAGTCTTGGCTAGGCCAGGCTCGCGCATCTGCGGGTCCTCAAGCGCTTGCGGGGGCCGCCTATGGCAGCCCCCGCTTGCATTCCGTCAGCTCAGAACTTCGCGCCCAGCGTTGCCCCGAAGGTCCGCGGCGGACCATAGAACCGCTGGATGAAGAACTGCGCCGTGGGGGTCAGGGCCGAGACCCAGGTCTTCTTGGTCAGGTTCTTGCCCCAGACCATGACCCGGAACCGGCCGTCAGCGCTGTCCCAGCCGAGCGAGCCGTCGAGCAGCGTGAAGTTGCCGGTCTTGCCGGCCGCGTCGTTGAGCACGGTCGAATACCAGGCAGTGCGATAGAGCATCGACAGCCGCGCAGTGACTGAACCGGAATTGCCCATCGGCACGGTATATTCACCGCTGAGCTGGGTGGTCCATTTCGGCGCGCGGACCAGCTTGAGGTGGGTATAGTCTTCATCGACCAGGAACTGGCCGTTGACCAGCTTGGTCACCTTGCCGCAGGTCGAGGTCGGCGCGGTGGCATAGGTGGCCGGACCGTTCAGATCGGTGCAGAACTTGTCGTACTTGCTGTCGAGGTAGCCGATATTGGCCGACAGGCGCAGATTTTCGACCGGCTTGAGCGTGGTTTCGAGTTCAAACCCCTTGGTGGTCGCCGCGCCGACGTTGACCGTCGCGGTTTCCTGGCCCGAAGCGACTGCCGGGTTGGGGATGAACACCCCGAATTCCAGCTGCTTGAACTTGGTCACGAAGCCGGTCAGGTTGAACCGCAGCATCCCGTTCAGCAGATCGCTCTTCAGCCCTGCTTCGAACAGTTCGGAAGTGTTGTCCGCCGTCGGCCCGGCGGTCACCATGCTGGCCGAACGCGCGCCATAGCCGCCGCCCTTGTAGCCCTGGCTATAGGTGGCATAGACCATCACGTCGGGGTTGACCTTGTAGTCGATCCCCGCCTTGAAGGTGGCGCGATTGCGTGAGTAACGGTCCTTGAAGGCCTTGCCTGCGGCGAAATTGGTGTTGGCCAGTGCTTCCATGTCGGCCAGCGATTTCACTACATCGCGCGAATTGAAGAAGGCCGGGCTCAGAAAGGTGCCGGTCGGATCGCGGAAGTAGTCCTTGCTTTCCCAGCTCTGCCGCACGCCCAGCGTGAGGTTGAGCTTGTCGGTCAGGCCAAAGATCCCCTGCGCAAACAGCGCCTTGGCGGTGTTGTCCTGGGTCACGAAATCCTGGCTGCCAAACTTCAGCGTCGGCGCGAGCAGTACCGGCAGGGTCGGGAAGGCCTGCGACATTTCGAAGCTCTGCTTCATGTAATAGCCGCCCAGCACCAGATTGAGCCGCGACAGCGCTCCGTCCATGCCCGAAAAATCAGTCGCCAGCCGCAATTCCTGGCTGAACTGGCGGTGCGACTGGACGCGGAAGGTCGGGAAGAAGAACTTTTCCGACTGGTCGAAGTCGCTGTCGTTGAAATCGTTGGTCTTGATATAGCCAGTGATCGAGGTGAGGCCCACCGCGCCCATTTTGGCATTGACCGTGCCGATCACGCCGTACTGATCAGTGTCATGATGGCCCGGGAAGTCACGCCCGATTGTGAAGGCGCCGTCATCGGGTTCTTCAAAGCGGAACACCACGTAGAGCAGCTTGGAGCGGTCCGGAGCCGCATCGCCGCCCGGCGCGCCCGAACGATCCTTCAGCCACCAGCCCTTGAGGTTGACCGAAAGGTTGTCACTCGGGTTGAGCAGAAGCGTGCCCTTCAGCGACATGCGGTCCTGAAACCCGACGCGTCCGCCATCGAAACGGTTCTTGAAATAACCGTCCATCGTTTCCTTGTTGAACACCACGCGCAGCGCGGCCTTGTCCTGCACGATCGGCAGGTCAATCGCCGCCTTGGCGTCCATCCGGCCATAGTTGCCAACCGTCATTTCCGCTTCGACGCCGAAATTGCCGGTCGGATTCTTGGAATAGGTCGCGATCCCGCCCGCCAGCGAGTTCTTGCCGAACGAGGTGCCTTGCGGGCCGCGCAGCACTTCAACCCGTTCCATATCGAAGGTGTCGAGCATGGTCGCGACCGGACGGGTTACATAGACCCCGTCGATCGAAACCCCGACCGGGCTTTCCTCGGTCGATTCGATCCCCTGGGCGCCAAGCCCGCGGATATAGATCGCCGCCGAATTGGAGAAAGTCGCCACCGGCTGGATCGAGATGTTGGGCGTGCTGGGCGCCAGATCGGTCAGGTCACGCGCGGCGGCGCGGACCAGCACTTTCTCATCGAACGCCGAAATCGCCTGGGGAACTTCCTGCAGCGTTTCCTTCTTGAACCGCGCGGTCACGACGATTTCATCCCCGCTGGCCTCTTCCACCGCCGCGCCGCCGGACTGAGCCAGCGCAGGCTGCGAAAAGACAAGTGCCGTGCCCATGGCGAGGGCAGAGATCGTTGTGTGATTGAGTGCCTTCATCGGTATCCTCCCACTGCAATTGATCCTGTATCCGCGAGCGGCAAATATGCCCGGAATCGTCAATTCTGTTGATGCTTAGTATACTAGGTGTTTTACTCCTGTCCATAGCCATCGGGGAGCTGCAGGCATGTCGGACCAGTTTGGAAAAGTGTTGGAAAGCCGGGTACTTTGCACCGCGGAGTTCGAGGTTTCGGGCGGGGTCTTCGCGCTTGGCGCTTCGCCGTTCGGAGAGCAGCGAATCGGCTATGTCACCGGTGGCAGGTTTTTCGGCCCGCGGCTGAGCGGGACGATCCTGCCCGGGGGCGGCAACTGGTCACGCGGCGGGGCTCTGCCGGGCGCGGCGGCCTCGGTCGGCAGTTTCGATGCCCGCGCGGTCTGGCGCACCGATGACGGGGCGCTGATCTATCTGAGCTACGGCGGGCGGACCTGCATTCCCGATGCGGTGCGCGCCGAGTTCGCCGATCCGGCCGCGCCGCCGGTTGACCCTGCGCGCTATTACCTGCGCATTGCGCCAACGTTCGAAACGGCCAGTCCGGACTGGGCCTGGCTCAACGGGATCGTCGCCGTGGGGATTGGGGAGCGCACCGAGTTTGGTGTGCGGCATGTGCTGCACGAAATTCTTTAGGAGCTGTTCCATTGACGTGGAAGGCATCACCGGCCCGCTCCCCCTCCCGGCCACCCATTCAGGGTACTCTCGTGGGTGGCCGGGAGG
>CAZKAX010000015.1:0-14868 GCA_964550775.1 uncultured Novosphingobium sp.
GGTAACAGAATCGGAAACCGGGCGTCCGGGGGTACGTAGCAACAGAAACCCCCACTATCCTTCGTCAGAACACTGTTTCAGGCTGTTCCGCCACGCGCTTTTCGTGCTTCAGGCAGTCAAGAATTTTGGCCCCGGCCATGAACACCGCGCCGGTGCAGGCAAGGAACAGCAACTTGCCGCCGAACCCGGGGAAGCGCTGCATGTAGATGCTGCCACGCTCCACCGCGCCGGTCGCGAGGGCGTAGATGATCAGGTACGCCTCAACCGGGGTCTTGATGACAAACAGGCGCCCGATCAGTTGCAGCATGGTCCCTCGCAAGTGTTAACGCGATACACAGCAACGATCATGCCACAGGCGGATTTCCGCGCAAGCGATTGGTAAACGCCGGCCCGGTTGTAAAGCGCGCCGACAGGTCAGGCGAGTTCGGTGAGCTCCAGCGCTTCGAGCAAGGCAAGCCGTGCGGCCACAACTGTGGCGGCCAACGCGCTCTGGCCGATCGCACCGGGCTCGATCCGCTCGGGCCAGTGGGCCGCGATCACCGCCTCGATCCGGTCGGCCTTGGCTGCGTCCAGCAGGAAGCGCGGGTCGACCGTGGCCGGGTCTGCCACCACCCGCAGCCGCAGGCAGGCCGGGCCGCCGCCATTGGCCATCGATTGCCGCACGTCGACCGGCAGCACCTGCCGGATCGGACCGTTACCGGCCAGCATGGTGTTCAGCCAGGCCCGCACGCGGGGATGCTCCCAGGCCTCCAGCGGGATCACCAGCGCCATTTCGCTGCCGGGCAGGGTCAGCAACTGGGCGTTGAACAGATAGCTCTGGATGGCATCGGCCAGCGACACCGCGCTATCCGGCACGACCACAAGCTCCGCCTCGGGCAAGCGTTCGCGGATCGCGGCATAGGTGCCTGCCGGGTCTGCAAAGGCCAGCTCATGCGTGAACAGCACCCGCTCGTTGGCCACCGCGACCACATCGTTGTGGAACGCCCCCGCCGCGATCGCCGCCGGGTTCTGTTCGATGAACAGCACCCGCGCCGGATCGAGCCCGTGGAGCCGCGCCACGGCCCGGCTCGCCTGTTCGTGCTGGCGTGCGGGGAACGCCCCGCCGCTCTTGCCATAGACAAACAGCTCCAGCCCCGGCGCGGCGTGGCTGGTCCCCATCCGCATATGGTTCGCCGCGCCTTCATCACCAAAACACGGCGGCACCGCGTCATGGAGCGCGAAGTGGGCGGCATCGGCAAAGGCGAGCCGCAACTGGCGCAGCGTATCAGGCCACTCCTGGCTGCGGTGCGGCATGGTGACGAGATTGGCGGCAGTCAGGTGACAGCGTCCGTCGGCACAATCGGGCGCGGGGCTGACCGTGGCAGCATTGGCGGTCCACATCGAGGAGGCGGACCAGGCGGCAGCAAGCAAACGCCGGTCCTCGCTGCCATCCGCACCGATCGCGTCCAGAAAGCGCGGGTTGGGGCGCGGCAGGGGCAGCAGGAAGCCCTGCGTCAGCCCCAGGGCCAGATTGTGCCGCATCTTCGCCAGCCCCTGCAACGCCGCCGCGCGCGGGAACGACGCATCGCCCGCGTGACTGGCCGAGGCGAGGTTGCCCAGGCTCAGGCCGGCATAGTTGTGGCTGGGGCCGATGATCCCGTCGAAATTGATTTCCTGCAGCATGCGCTCACCACCGCGCCACGTGGGTCACGGTTTCACCCGGTTCAACCCCCAGCGTCCGGGCGCATTCGGGGTCGATCACGATCCCGTCATCCTTCGGCGCGATCCAGCCATAGGCGCAGCGGAAGTCCGCCAGTCTGCCGCAGGCGATCAGGCGCTTTTCCCCGGCCTGGTGTTCGCCAAGACCGGCATCCACGCCGCGCACCACATCGTCCGCGGCCTCGCGCACGGAACGGATCTGGTCGGTCCGGGCGGTCATGGTCGGGCCGCCATCGAAGATGTCGATGTAGTTTTCCCAGGCAAAGCCTTCCTCCTCCAGCATCCGCATCGCGGCGCGGCCGGTGGGGTGGGGCACGCCGATCACAGCACGGGCATGCTCGGTCAGCATGGCGATATAGACCGGGTGCTTGGGCATCAGATCGGCGATGAACTGGTTGCCGAACCGCGCGTTGAACTCGTCCGCATCCTGGAAATTCATCCCGAAGAACCGCCCGGCGACCCCGTCCCAGAACGGCGATCCGCCGGCTTCGTCGATCACCCCGCGCAGTTCGGCCAGACACCGGTCGGCAAAGCGGGCGCGGTGGTTGCGGATGAACATGTAACGGCTGCGCGCGATCAGCAGACCCAGCCCGCCCGCGCGCTCGCCCGGATGCAGGAACAGCCCGCCCACTTCGCTCGCACCTTCAAGATCGGTCGACAAGTTGAGGATATCGGCGCGAAAAGTACGTTCCAGTTCGGCGCTGTGCTGGGTCAGCGCACCGATCCGGTAGGAATAGAACGGCCACTTCAGCCCCACCGCGGAAAACACCTGGCAAGTTCCGCGCACTTCGCCGGTTGCGGTGTTTTCCAGCATGAACACGAACAGGTCATCGCCCAGATCATCGCCCGCGCGGGTGAACCCGGCAGCGCTGCGTTCCAGCTTGGCCATCAGCGATTTGCGATCCGGCGGCAGGTTGGTGAAGCCGCCGCCGGTGCGCTTGGCCATCTCGTACAGATGCTGCAGGTCGGTTTCGCGCGCGGCGCGGATCACGAAAGTCAAAGCGGTACTCCGGTAGCTAAACGATGCAGAACCAGCGCGGACAGCCGCGCCCGTTCTGCCAGACTGGGCACGATCAAAAATTCATCCGGCGAATGGATCGCCCCGCCGCGCACCCCCATGGTATCGACCACCGGCACCCCGCAGGCGGCGATGTTGTTGCCATCGCAGACCCCGCCCGATGCCTTACGGGTGATCGGGCTGCCAAGCAGGGCCGAACATTCCTCAACCACGCCGAACAGGCGTTCGGCGCGGACATCGAGTGGTTTGGGCGGGCGGCTGATCCCGCCGTGAAGGTGGATCGAAACTTCGTGCCGGGTTTCAATTTCCGCGATCAACAGCTTGATTTGCTGCTGGAATTGTTCGGCCAGCTCCAGCTCTCGCGGGCGGATGTTGAAACGCAGCACGGCCAGATCGGGCACCACATTGTTGGCACTGCCGCCATCGATCCGCGCAGGATTTACGCTCAACCCCTCGCGTTCCAGCGCCTTGAGCCCCAGTGCCAGTGCCGCCGCAGCAACAATCGCGTTGCGCCCGTCCTGCGGGTTGCGCCCGGCATGGGCGGAACGGCCAGTTACGATCAGACTGTAGTTCCCGCTGCCCGCCCGCGCGCCGGCCAGAGTGCCATCAGGCAGGGCGCTGGGTTCATAGGTCAGCGCCGCCGCCTTGCCCCGCGCCAGTTCGGCAATCAGCGCGGCGGAGGACAGGCTGCCAGTTTCCTCGTCCGCATTGATCAGCACGTCATAGCCGGTCGCCGCAGCGCCGGGGCTGGTTTCGAACGCCAGCAAGGCCGCCAGGATTACCGCGATCCCGCCTTTCATATCGGCCACGCCCGGGCCGTTCAACGTTTCGCTGTCGAGCCACGTCTGCTGCTGGAAGGGATGGCTGGCTGGAAACACCGTGTCCATGTGCCCGGTCAGCAGAAACCGTCGCTCCGCTTCTGGCCGCACCCGCAGGATCAGGTGCTGGCCATGCTCCACTGCCACCTCGCGCCCATCGGCGGCCACGGCGCTAACCGGGGTGGGCGCTTCCAGCGTCACTTCGCCCGGCAAGGCGGCGAAGGCATCGGCCAGCATGGCGGCCTGTTCTGCCAAGCCGGTAAGGTTGCCGGTGCCGGTGTTGATCGAACTCCACGCCTGGACCTGCGCCAGCATGGGCTGTGCGTCCACTGCGCCAAGCAGGGTCAGTTCGGTTGCGGAAAGCTGTTGCATTTGAAACCTTCCCTAGCCGATGGCGCGGGGTAGTCCAACCCCGCCATTGCCTTCTCTTCGCACATGCGGCATAGGCGCAGGCATTCCTCCCCGGAATTGTTGATGATCCCTGCCGAAGCGTGCAAATGCGCGCTGCGGTGCAATTTTGTGCGAGGACCAATGACTGACCGGGTTACGAAGAACGGGCTGCAAGTCGATGCGGTGCTGGCCACTTTCATCGAGGGTGAAGTGCTCGCCCCGCTGGGGCAGGACGCCGCCGCGTTCTGGGCCGGGTTCGCCGCGCTGGTCGATCGCTTTGTTCCGGTAAACCGGGCGCTGCTGGCCCGGCGGGATGATCTGCAGGCGCAGATCGATGCCTGGCATATCGCCCGTGCGGGCAAGCCGATTGACGCTGGCGAATACCAGGCCTTCCTGCGCGAAATCGGCTATCTGGTAGCTGAACCCGCGCCGTTCCAGATCGGCACGCAGAATGTCGATGCGGAAGTGGCGACCATGGCCGGGCCGCAGCTGGTGGTGCCGGTGCTCAATGCCCGCTTCCTGCTCAACGCCGCCAATGCGCGGTGGGGCAGCCTGTATGATGCTTACTACGGCACTGACGCGCTCGATGCCGCCCCGGCGCGGCCGGGCGGTTATGACGAGGTGCGTGGGGCAGCGGTAATCGCGGCGGCGCGGGCCTTTCTGAACACTGCGATCCCCGGCTGGGAAGCGGCGTTGGCGGGCGAACCCTGCGCCCATCTCGTCGCCAGCAAGCCCGGCTCTTATCTGTTCCAGCACAACGGATTGCACATCGAAGTTGTTGTCGATCCCGAGCATCCGGTCGGTAAAACCGATCCGCTCCATATTGCCGATGTCATGCTCGAAGCCGCGCTGACCACGATCTGCGACATGGAGGATTCGGTCGCGGCGGTGGATGGTGAGGACAAGCTGGCTGCCTATCGCAACTGGCTCGGCGTGATCCGGGGCGACCTGTCGGAAAGCTTTGAAAAGAGCGGACGCACCATGACCCGCACGCTCAACGCCGACCGCGCGTGGGGCGATCTGGTGTTGCCGGGTCGCAGCCTGCTGTTCGTGCGTAATGTCGGCCACCTGATGACCAACCCCGCGATCCTGCTGGCCGATGGCAGCGAGATCCCCGAAGGGATCATGGACGCTGTCGTGACCAGCGCGATTGGTGCGCATGACGTGCGGGGCCTCGGTAAGCACGGCAACAGTCGCAAGGGTTCGATCTACATCGTCAAGCCCAAGCAGCATGGGCCCGAGGAATGCGGCTTTACCAACGATCTGTTCGATGCGGTCGAAGACCTGCTGGGCCTGCCGCGCCACACGATCAAGGTGGGCGTGATGGACGAGGAACGCCGCACCAGCGCCAACCTGGCTGCCTGCATTCATGCAGTGCGGGACCGGATCGTGTTCATCAACACTGGCTTCCTCGACCGCACCGGGGATGAAATCCACACCTCGATGCGAGCCGGGCCGATGATCCGCAAGGGGGCGATGAAGCAGAGCGCCTGGATCGCCGCTTACGAGGCACGCAACGTCCAGATCGGGCTTGCCTGCGGGCTGTCCGGCAAGGCGCAGATCGGCAAGGGCATGTGGGCCGCGCCCGACATGATGGGCGATATGATGGCGCAGAAGATCGGCCACCCCAAGGCCGGTGCCAACACCGCCTGGGTCCCCAGCCCGACCGCCGCGACGCTCCACGCAATGCATTACCACGCGGTCGATGTCTTCGCCGTGCAGCGCGAATTGGCAGGTCAGCCCACGCCGGGGCTCGATGGCCTGCTGACGGTGCCGCTGGGGCTGGGGGTGAACTATTCCGAAGCCGAAGTGCGCGAGGAACTGGACAACAACGCACAGGGCTTGCTCGGCTATGTCGTGCGCTGGATCGATCAGGGCGTGGGCTGTTCCAAGGTGCCCGATTTCCACGACGTCGGCCTGATGGAAGACCGCGCAACGCTGCGCATTTCCAGCCAGCACATGGCCAACTGGCTGCTCCACGGTGTCTGCTCGCAGGACCAGGTGATGGACAGCCTGCGCCGCATGGCCGCCAAGGTCGACGCGCAGAATGCGGGCGATCCTCTGTACGAGCCGCTGGTGGGCAACGAGGACGGCCCGGCCTTCCGCGCCGCGCTTGATCTGGTGTTCAAGGGTGTGGAACAGCCGAGCGGTTATACCGAACCGCTGCTGCACGCCTGGCGGCGGGTCAAGAAGGGCTGATGGGCTAGGCGCTCAGTTCCCGCGCCACGCTGACGAATTCCGCAACGCTTAGCGTTTCCGCGCGGCGTTGCGGGTCGATCCCCAGGCGGTCTAGCGCATCCAGCGCTCCGGGCAGGCCCTTCAGGCTTTGGCGCAGCATCTTGCGGCGCTGGCCGAAGGCGAGTTCGGTGACACGTTCGAGCATGCGGGCGCTGACGCCCTGGGGCATGTCATCCGGCGTCACGTGGATGATCGCGCTCATCACTTTGGGCGGCGGGGTGAAGGCGCTGCGGTGGACTTTGAGCGCCAGTTTGGCCGTGCTGCGCCACTGCGCCAGCACGGCGAGGCGGCCAAAGGCGCTTTGTTCGGCGGGGGTGGCGACGATCCGCTGGGCGACTTCCTGCTGGAACATCAGCGTGAGCGAGGCCCACTGCGGCGGCCATGCCTCACCCCCCAGCCAGCCCACGAACAGCGCGGTGCCGACGTTGTAAGGCAGGTTGGCGACCACGTGGAACGGCCCTTCGATCCCGTGCGCCACCTTGGTCGCATCGCCTTCGATCACGCGGAGCTGGCCGGGGAAGGCCTCGGCCAGTTCGGCCAGCGCGGGCAGGCAGCGGCGGTCCATCTCGATCGCGGTAACCTGCGCCCCGGCGCGCAGCAAGGCGCGAGTCAGCCCGCCGGGGCCCGGGCCGACTTCCAGCACTTGCTGGCCCTGCAGCTTGCCCGGGATCGTGGCGATCCGGGCGAGCAGCTGTTCGTCGAGCAGAAAATTCTGGCCCAGCGCCTTGCTGGCCTGCAAGCCGTGGCGGGCGATGACTTCGCGCAGGGGGGGGAGGCTGGTGGTCACATCAGTCCCTTACCCGTTCGTGTCGAGCGAAGTCGAGACACCTCGCGCCACGTGTCTCGACTTCGCTCGACACGAACGGATGTTGATTTCAGAATTCCCATTCCCCCATCCGCCGCATCGCGCATTCCCCGGCCATCCGGATCGCGGCGATCATCGCGCCGGAGTCAGCCTGGCCGGTTCCGGCGATGTCAAAGGCGGTGCCGTGGTCGGGGCTGGTGCGGATCACCGGCAGGCCCAGCGTGACGTTGACCCCTGAATCGAAATCGAGCGCTTTCAGCGGGATCAGTGCCTGATCGTGATACATGCACAGTGCCGCGTCATAGGTGCTGCGCGCGCGCGGGGTGAACAGGGCGTCGGCGGGGTGCGGGCCGGTCACTGCCAGGCCTTCGGCTTGCAGCGCGGCGATAGCGGGCATGATGATCAGCGCTTCTTCGTGCCCCATCCGGCCTTCTTCGCCCGCGTGGGGATTGAGCGCGGCAATGGCGAGGCGGGGGCAGTCGATCCCGAAGTCCTGCGCCAGCGCCCGCGCGACGATCCGGGTGCGCGCCGCGATCAGCTCTGCCGAAAGCCGCGCCGGAACATCGGCCAGCGCGATATGAACCGTCAGCGGCACGGTGCGCAATTGCGGCCCGGCCAGCATCATCACCGCGTCCTGTGCCGCCACGCCGCAGGCGGCAGCGACAAATTCGGTCTGGCCGGGGTGGGTAAAGCCAACCTCCGCCAGCCGCGCCTTGGCAATCGGACCGGTGACAAGCCCCGCGGCCTCGCCCGCCACGACCAGACGGCAGGCTTCCTCCAGACTCGCGAGCGCCAATTCGGCGCCCGCGCGGCTTGGCGCACCGGGGGTGTAATCGCCATCGGCTCCGGCCAGCACGGGCAGAGAGTAGTCAAAGCAATCGAACGCTTCGGCGGGGTGGAAGATCTGCGTCACCGGCAAGTGGATCCCGCGCCGCAGCGCGGCTTCGGCCAGCAATTCCGGCCCGCCTGCGACGAAGAACGGCATCAGCCCGTCCGCCTCGCGCCGGGCCCAGGCCGCCGCGATCAGTTCCGGCCCGACGCCCGCCGGATCGCCCAGCGATACAGCGAGCGCCGCCCCGTCCATTGGCTTAATCGTAATCGATCACGGCATCGCGGCGCAGGTCGCGCAGATAGGTCTGGGCGCGCTTGTTGACGCGTTCATCCTCGATCTGTTGCTGGACCTGTTCGAAATTCGGCCCGCTTTCCACCTTGGGATCGTCGCGGCCGCACAGCATCAGCACCCGCACCCCGTCCTGGATCGATCCGAACGGCGGCGTGGTTTCGCCCATGTTGAGCGCCAGCACCATGCTCTGCAACTGGCCGGGCAGGTCGCGCGCCTTGATCTGGTCATTGGTGACCACTTCGGCGCCCAGCCCCTTGGCCACGTCATCGACCATGCCGCACCCGCGTGCGGTCTGCATCGCTTCGGCAAAAGCCTTGGCCTTGGCCGTGGCCTGAGCCTCGGTCGCGCCGGGGGGGAAGCTGATCGAAACCTGCTTCAGGCTGAGCAGCGCATCGCGCGGATCGGCGGTCAGCACCTGGCGCTTGTCGATCAGCAGCATGATCGAGAACCCGCCGCGAATTTCCACGGGACCAACCAACTGGCCGGTTTGCAGCCCGGTGAGCGAGGTCGACAATTCGCTGGGCAGCTGGGCCAGCCGGATCCAGCCCAGATCGCCGCCCACCGCCGCGGTCGAGGCTTCGGAGAACTGCCGGGCATAACCGACAAAGCTGCCGCCGCCCTTGAGCTGTTCGACGATCTTCAGCGCGTTCTGGTAAACCGCCGCCTTGTTTTCCTCGTTCGCGGAGAGGAAGATTTCGCCAACGCGGTATTCCTCGGTGCCCTTGGCGTCCTGCATCCGCTTGACCACATCGCGCACTTCTTCGTCAGACACGTTGACGAACGGCTGGATGTTGCGGCGCATCAGCCGCTGCCACGAAAGCTCACCCCGGATCTGCCGCTTGAGCGATGCGGAGGACGATCCGATCTTGGTCAGCTGGGCGTCCATCGCCTTGACATCCAGACCGAAATTCTGGGTGGCGATGCGGGCATAGGTCTGCTCAACCTCGCTGTCGTCAACCTCGATCTTCTGGGCCTTGGCTTCCTGGATCTGCAGCGTTTCGTCCATCAGGTTGCGCAGCACCTGCATTTTCAGCCGCTGCTTTTCCTCGTCGCTCACCTTGCCGCCGCTGGCATTGACGATCAGCGCGACACGCTGGTCCACGTCGGTGCCGGTCACGATCTCGCCATTGACCACCACAGTGGCCTTGCGCAGGTTGGGATCGTTCTTGGCAAAGAATTCCGGGTTGGTCGGCAGGTTGAGCCCGCCGGCCGAACCGCCGGCATCCTGGGCCATGGCGCCAGCCGCCAGGCCGGCTGCGGCAAGCGCCATCAGGCCGGTGGCAATATGGGTCGAAATGCGGAAGGGCGTAGAGCGTTTCACGGTAGTTCCAAATCCCCAAAACGGCGGGCGGGGGCCCGCCGGACTTGCCTGGCCAATGCCGCCTTGCGGCTTAACCCAAGCTGAGCATGGGCCGGATAGCCTGTTTGGTGCAGAGTGCCAATCGCGGATCGTGCACCTATCAACGGAAGCCCAGATTCCTGAGCGCGATGTGGATCTGATAGGTGTTGCCGCGCTGGGCATCGCCCGTTGCCACGAAATCGCGCCGCCAGGTCAGGTCCAGTTCCAGGCAATCGTCCTGATAGGCCACACCAATGCGCGTGCGCAGCGGTTCCCAGCCATCGGTGGTGGCCAGCGGATCTTCCTTCTTGCCGGTCAGGTTGACCACGGCCGATCCGAACAGCGACCAGTACCGCGCAAAGGCGACCCGGCCCGAAACGCGCAGTTCCTCACGGTCCTTGAGATCCTCGATCGAAGCGGAGACATCGCGGTTGAGCCGAAGGTAGCCGAGTTCCAGATAGGTCCGCTCGGTCCCCACCGCCGCATCGAATTCGTTGCGGCGCACGGCGAGGCTGTCCTTGTCCAGCCGGAACCGGTGGGTCAGCTTGACCAGATCCTTGAACCGCACTTCGGTGCGCCCGACAACGTCGGATACGCGGCTGGACAGGCCGGTGCCATCGGGGAGCAGCGTGGGGCGGCTGGTCAGGCGATAGGACTGGCCGATCGTGGTCGAAACCCGCCAGCCGGGCCGTTCAAACTGCCAGTCGAGCCCATAGGAAAAGCGCACCCCGTCCTCGACCCGGTCATAGCCGGGGAAGCGGTTGAGCGCGAACAGGTTCGAATCTTCCAGATCGATCGCCCGGGCATCTTCATTCGGCACGGCCAGGTTGCGCAGGGTCGGGCTGGCCACAACCTGAAAGCGCGGGGTCAACACCTGGTTGCCGCCGGCGAACTTGCCCACCAGCGGCCACTTCACGTCCATCGCCGCCGTGGCCATGCCGCGCGCTTCCCAGCCCGGATTGCCGCGATAGATCGCGGTGGTCGTGGCGGCGTTCTGGTCCGAATGATAGACATCGCCGCGCAGCAGCGTGGAAAAGGTCACTTCCTGGCCCAGCGTGGTCAGGCGGCGCAGATCCCACCGCGCGCTGGCAAAGGCGCGCTGGGTGTCCTGCCCGGCGGTGCGGGTGATGGCCAGACTGTTGACCTGCAATTCCACTTTGCCGCCCAGCACCGGATCGGCAATCCGGCGGCGGTAATCGAGTTCGGGCAGCGCCACCGGGACCAGTCCCTGCCGGTCACCCACCCGCAAGGTCTGCGTCGCCCAGCCTGCGATCGAGAGATAGGAATTGGCATCGATCCGTTCCAGATCGGCCATCGACCGCAGCCGGTCATCGCGGCTGATGTCATAGCGGCGCAGGAACGTGCGGTCCGATGCGACCCGGCCAGAGAAAGTCAGGCTCCAGTGCGGGTCGAACTGATAGCGGCCATTGGCATAGACATAGCCGCGGAAATCCTTGCTGCTGGTAGCCGTGCCGGAAATCGAGATGCGGCGGCTTTGCGTGACATAGCCGGTGATCTGGTATGCGCCCTTGTCATTCAGGGCGCGGTACTGCGCGGAAACCATCGGCAGCGCCTTGGTATAGACATAGCCGGTCACCGCGATGTCGCGGTTGGGGGCGAGGCGCTGGTAATAGCTTTCGGAAAACTCCACCCCGTTCGATGCCGAAAGGCGCACGTCGGGGATCAGCAGGCCGGAAATCGGGCGGCCATCGGTGGTCACCACCAGCCCCGGCATCGGCAGCAGCCGCGCCCCGAACAGTTCCAGCCGCGCGCCCTGGAACCGGACCCGCTTGTTGTCGGGATCATAGATCACCCGCTTGGCGGTGATCCGCCAGCTGGGGTTGCGCGGGCAGCCCTGGCTGTCTTCCACCGCGCAGGCGCTGTAGGTGGCGTGGTTGAGCAGGATCGTGCCGTCATCCGCCCGCTCACCGCTGGCCGCCGCCAGCCGCCCGCCTTCGCGCAGCGCCAGCAGCATGTTGTGCATGGCCCCGGCCTTGAACTTGTCAGTCAGTTCGATCGTGTCGGTGAACAGCTGGTTGCCATCAGCATCGACCATGCGGATATTGCCGCTGGCCTCGATCTTGCCGGTCCGGCGGTTCCAGACGATCTTGTCCGCCACGACCGACTGGTTGCCGCGCTTCATCACCACATTGCCGAATGCGGTGACGGTCTGCGCATTGTCGTCATAGCTGACGCCGGTCGCCTCGAACCCGATCGGCAGGTCTTCCTCTTCACCCGAACTGACATCCGGAGCGGCCTGTTGCGCAGCTGCCGACAGGGGCACGCCCGCCAGCAGCAGCGCAAGCGCCGCCGCGCCGGAACGCCAGCTTTCAGGGCACAACAGGGTCAGGGGCGGAAAGGCCCGCCGGAAGGGGTGCATGGCTTGCCTATCGCACCGCCCGCGCGTAACTGCAATGCACGCCAGCCACTGGTGGCAACGCTTTGCCGCAGTGGCACACTTTGCTTGCTGGAGAGCACATGAGAATTGAATTCATCGCCGGACCTTCGGCTCCCGCCTCTACTGCCGTGGCCCGGATCGTCAACCAGGATGCATTGCCGGCCGATCTGGACCCGGTGCTGGCCGAAGGCGCGCGGGCCAGCCGCTTTACCGGCAAGGCCGGGCAGCTGTTCGAAGGCTTCACCGGATCGGGCGGCGCGGTGACGCGTGTGGCGCTGGCCGGTGCGGGCGATCCCAAGGCCCGCGACCGCGCCAGCGCGCTGGAACGCGCCGGGGCGGCGATCAGCGCCAAGTATCTCTCCGCCGGGATTGACAGCGTGGCGCTTGATTTCAGCGGGGCTGGGCTGTCCGATGCCGATGCGGCGGCGGTTCTGCTCGGTGCGCGGCTGCGGGCGTGGCGCTATGATCTGTACCGCACTAAACTGCCCGAGGATCAGAAGGTTTCCTTGAAGGGCCTGCAGGTGCTGGGCGCGCCCGAGGGGACCGAGGCTGCCTGGGCCGCCGAAGCGGCTTTGGCCGAAGGCGTCGAATTCGCCCGCGAGCTCGTCACCGAACCGGCCAACGTGATCTACCCCGAAAGCTTCGTCGCCCGCGCGCAGGAGCGGCTGGCGGGAACCGGCGTCGAAATCCGCGTGCTGGACGAGGCGGAAATGACCGCGCTCGGCATGGGCTCGCTGCTCGGCGTGGCGCAGGGCTCGGTCCGCAAGCCGCGCATCCTGGCGATGATCTGGAACGGCGGCGCGGCGGGGGCCAAGCCGGTCGCTTTCGTGGGCAAGGGCGTCACCTTTGACACCGGCGGGATCAGCCTCAAGGCCCCGGCCGGGATGGAAGACATGAAGTGGGACATGGGCGGCGCCGGGGCGGTGGCCGGGACCATGCTTGCCCTCGCCAAGCGCAAGGCCAGGGCCAACGTCGTGGGCGTCTGCGGGCTGGTCGAGAACATGCCCGACGGCAATGCGCAGCGCCCGGGGGACGTGGTCACCTCGATGTCCGGACAGACGATCGAAGTAATCAACACCGATGCCGAAGGGCGGCTGGTGCTGTGCGATTGCATCACCTGGGCGCAGACCGAATACAAGCCCAGCGCGGTGATCGATCTGGCCACGCTGACCGGGGCGATGATCATCAGCCTGGGGCATGAACACGCCGGAATTTTCTCCAACGACGATGCTCTGGCCGAAAAGCTGGTGGGCGCGGGCACGGCCAGCGGTGACAAGCTGTGGCGCTTCCCGCTGGGCTCCGCCTATGACAAGCTGATCGACAGCCCGATAGCGGACATGAAGAACGTCGGCCCGCGCGAAGGCGGATCGATCACCGCCGCGCAGTTCATTCAGCGCTTCGTGGACAAGGGCACGCCCTGGGCGCACCTCGACATCGCCGGCATGGTCTGGGCCGGCAAGCCCGGCCAGACCTGGGACAAGGGCGCGACCGGCTACGGCGTGCGGCTGCTCGACCGGTTTGTGCGGGATCACCTTGAAGGTTGATTTCTACCAGCTGAGCCGCGACCCGGCGGAACAGGTGGTGCCCTTGCTCGCCGCCAAGTCGCTCGCCCAAAGCGAGCGGCTGGTGGTGGTCAGCCAGGACCCGGGCCAGCTCGCCCGGATCGGCGAGGCGCTGTGGGCGCGGCCCGGCAGCTTCATGGCGAATGGCAGCGCCGATGCGCCCCACTCCGCGCGCCAGCCGGTGCTGCTCTCCGCCGCGCCGGAAGCCCCCAACGGCGCCCGCTACCTCGTGCTCGCCGACGGCAAATGGCGCGCCGAGGCGGAACAGTTCGAGCGGGTGTTCCTGCTGTTCGACGGTTCCACCATCGACGATGCCCGCGCCACCTGGCGCAGCCTCGATGCCCGCGATGGCCTCGAACGCGCTTACTGGAGCCAGGCCGACGGCAAGTGGAACAAGGTCGCCTGAAACCGCAGCACCTTGCAGCGCAACATTTTCCCCGCTAGGGGCGCGGCCACTTTCGCATCACATCCACGCACAAGGAATTACCCATGGCGGTCACCCGCACCTTCTCGATCATCAAGCCCGACGCCACCCGCCGCAACCTGACCGGCGCGGTCACCAAGATGCTGGAAGAAGCCGGCCTGCGCGTCGTCGCCAGCAAGCGCATCCACATGAGCCGCGAACAGGCCGAAGGCTTCTATGCGGTCCACAAGGAACGCCCCTTCTTCGGCGAACTGTGCGACTTCATGATGAGCGAACCGGTGGTCGTCCAGGTCCTCGAAGGCGAAGATGCCGTGGCCCGCAACCGCGAAGTCATGGGCGCGACCAACCCGGCCGACGCCGCCGAAGGCACGATCCGCAAGACCCATGCCCTGTCGATCGGCGAAAACACCGTCCACGGCTCGGACTCGGACGAAAACGCCGCGATCGAAATCGCCTATTTCTTCAAGCCGGAAGAACTGGTCGGCTAGGCCGCGCTTTTCCTGGCTTTTCAAACGACCGCCGGAGCGATCCGGCGGTCGTTTTGCATTTATCTCAAGCGATTTGACCCATCGCAAGGCGTAGCGCGTTTAGCCTGACGATACTGCTTCGCATCAACGCCAACCCATGGAGCCAGGATGTCCAACACCCCGCACGAACTGTCCGCCGAATTCCCCAACGATCATGCCGTGCTGCACGATCTGAAACTGAACAACCCCCACTTCGTCACTCTGGCCGAACGCTATCACGCCGCCAATGGTGAGGTGCACCGGATCGAGTCCGGAGTCGAAAACCCCTCTGACGCCTATACCGAAACCCTCAAGAAGCAGCGCCTGGCCCTGCTGGACGAGATCTCCGCGATCGTCGCCAAGGCCCGCAGCTGATCCAGACAGGCCCCTTTCCGGACCGGGAAGGGGCCCTTTGCGCCCGGATAACCACCCAAAGCGCCCTCCCGCGCCGGGTGGCGCTCAGAATGGGCATTGAAAACAAACGATATTTCCAGAGTTAGTTGATAAAACACATGCGCAGGGCACAGATTTGCCCCCGCAAAACCTTTT
>CAZKAX010000015.1:14878-24725 GCA_964550775.1 uncultured Novosphingobium sp.
CCGCCCCCGCAGCGGGGGCACCCGCGAATCCAACAATTTCAAAGAGCCAGCGGGGATTCTGGCAGCTTGGGGGCGTGTAGGAAAATGGTTTGTTGGGCCCTCACAACAACGGGCTCCACAACGCCATCAGGTTTTGCCACAGCCGCCGGGGCAAGCTGTACCCCGCCACCGTCTCCCGCGTGACCGCATCGGCCATCCCCAGCCATTCATCCTGCCGCGCGCGCAGGGCTTTGGCGAACACCTCATCCGCGAACAGCAGGTTGTTTTCGAAGTTCAGTTCGAAGCTGCGGCGGTCGAGGTTGGCGCTGCCGATCAGGCCGGCTTTGCCGTCGGCCACCATGGTCTTGGCGTGGAGCAGGCCGGGGCGGAATTCGTGGAGTTCTACGCCGGCTTCCAGCAGCGCGGGGTAGTAGCTGCGGCTGGCGCCCGCGACGATCCGGCTGTCGTTGCGACGGGGCAGGATCAGGATCACGCGCACGCCGCGGCGGGCGGCGCTGGTCAGGGCGAACAGCAATTGTTCGTCGGGGACGAAATAGGGGGTGGTCACCACCAGTTCGTGGCGCGCGGCGTGGACCAGCTGGGCGAAGCAGGCGGTCATCGCGGCGAAGTGCTGGTTGGGGCCGGTGCCGATCACTTGGGCGATGGCGCCGTGGCCGGGGGGCGGGCCGTTTTGCGCAGTGGGGGCGAGCAGGGGGGTCACATCGTCGCCGCCTTCGGCCATCCAGTCGCCCGCGAACAGGAACTGGCAGTGCCGCGCGACGGGGCCTTGCCAGCGGCTCATCACATCGACCCAGGGGGCATAGCGGCGCTTGATGCGGAATTCGGGATCGGCCAGGTTGAGGCTGCCGCACCACACCACCTCGTTGTCGCAGATCAGCAGCTTGCGGTGATTGCGCAGGTCCACCCGGCCGCGGATCAGCGTCCACACCACACCCCCCACCGGCAGCGCCATGCGTGCATCGACCCCGGTGGCGCGCAGTTCCTGCCAGTGGATCGAGCGCAGGAACTGGCGCGATCCCAGCGCATCGGCCAGCACCCGCACCCGCACCCCGCGCAAGGCGGCGCGGATCAGCGCGTCCTTCACTTTCAGTCCGTTATGGTCGGCCAGCCAGATGTAGAAGCACAGGTGAACCGTGGTCTGCGCGGCGTCGATATCGGCCACCATGCCGGCAATCGCGGCATTGCTGTCTGCGGCGAGGGTGGCGGTGTTGAACAGGGTGGGGGGCAGGCCGTTGATCGACCGGGCCAGCGCGAAAGGCGCGTGAAAGGCGCTGTGCGAGAGGGCGCGGGCGGCCTCCGGATCGCCATCGGGGCGGGGCAGGTGCGCCTCTATTGCGGCAAAGCGCGCGCTGCGGCGGCGGCTGATCCGCGCCTCGCCAATCAGCAGATAGGCGAGCACGCCCAGCCCGGGCAGCACCAGAATGGCGATGATCCACGCGATCCGGCTGGCCGGTTCGCGCTGGGGCCGCAGCAAGGCCCGCCCCATGGTCAGCACCATCGCGCCCAGCAGCAGCAATTCCAGGAACCAGATCAGATCGATTTCCACCGGTCCGGTTAGACCCCCTTTCCTTACGCCTTGCCAGCATTATGGTGGCCTGAAAGGAGAGTGACAATGAAAGGTATGGGCGCAGGCGGCGAGGATTGTCCGTTCGAATTCAACTTCGATCCCGCGACCTTCAAGGTGGGCGACACGGTCAGCTACCGCGTCACCGGCAGTTTCGAAGGGTTTCCGTTTGTCGGTACGCTGGTGGAAGTGGGCGATGATTACGTGGTGATCAACCCCGGACCAACCGAACCCGACGCGCGGTATCGCGGCACGCGCGAGGACCGGCCGGTGGTGCAGGAGAGCGAGATCGTTTGAGCTTCCCCAATCCTCGCCCAAGGGGGGAGGATTTAGAAAGAGTCCGCCGCATCCAGCAGTGCGGTGAGTTTCTTCGGCGCCACCGCGCGCCAGCTGCGGTGGAGCCATTCCGCGATAGCGTCCCAATCGGTATCGCCCAGATCGAGCCGGATCCCGATCCAGTCGCCGCCGAAATAGGCCGGGCGGTAATAGCGCGCGGGATCGTTCTCGATCAGTTGGGCCTGCTCGTCCGGCCCGCTGATTTTCACCAGCAGTGCGACTTTGCCATCGCCGTGGTGATCGTTGGAAATGTAGGCGAATTTCTTGCCTTTGACGATCCCGAAGCAGGGCATGCCGTGGCTGAGTACCTCATCCGCCTCGGGCAGGATCAGTGCGCGCTCGCGGACCTGGCCGATCAGGTATTCGGGCGAACTTGCCTGGCTGACCAGCGCGGCAAGGCAGCGCGAATAGAGCTGGTGTTCGGCGATCAGCACCCGCGCGGCCAGGCTGTCGGCCGTATCGCCGGGCAGGATCGCCACCGGGGTCTGGCCCAGCACCGGGCCGTCATCCAGCTCCGCCGTGACCAGGTGGACCGTGCAGCCGCCGTGGCTGTCCCCTGCCTCCAGCGCGCGTTCGTGGGTGTGGAGGCCGGTGTATTTGGGCAACAGGCTGGGATGAATGTTGAGCATCCGCCCCTCCCACCTGCTCACGAATTCGGGCGTGAGGATCCGCATGTAGCCCGCCAGCGCGACATATTGCGCCCCGCTGGCCCGGATCGCGGCGTCCATCGCCATGTCGTGATCGAGCCGCGCCATGCCCTTGTGCGGCAGGCAGAAGGTGGGGAGGCCCTCTGCCTCGGCCAGTTTCAGCCCGCCGGCATCGGGGTTGTTGCTGGCGACCAGCGCGATTTCATAGGGGCAATCAGCGGCGCGGCTGGCGTAGAGCAAGGCGGCCAAATTGGTGCCGCTGCCCGAAATGAGCACGGCGACGGGGACCCTGCGCTGACCCATCAGATCCTCTCCATTTTGCGAAGCCAAATGGGGAGGTGGCATTTGCGCAGCAAATGACGGAGGGGCCTCTGCCCTTGCGCCATTACCCCTCCGTCAGCCCTGACGGGCTGCCACCTCCCCATTTGTGGCATTCGCCAAAAATGGAGAGGATCGCGGTCAGGCAAGATGCGCGGCCTCCCACGTCTCGCGCGCCGACCAGACCTCGCCCGCACCCTGCACGGTGCAGCCACGCGGGCCCGGTTCGATGGCGCCGATCACGTGGACCGTCTCGCCCGCGGCTTGCAGATCCGCCGTCACGCTGGCCGCGTCGTCCGCGCTTACCGCCAGCACCATGCCGATCCCGCAGTTGAACGTCCGCGCCATTTCGGCGGGTTCGATATTGCCCTGCGCCTGCAGGAACGCCATCAGCCTGCTCTGCTCCCACGCTCCGGCATCGATCCGGGCATGAAGGTCCTTCGGCAGCACGCGCGGCACGTTTTCGAGCAAGCCGCCGCCGGTAATGTGGGCCAGCGCATGGATCCGGCCAGAGCGGATCACTGGCAGCAGGCTTTTGACATAGATCCGGGTCGGTTCGATCAGCGCGTCGATCAGCAGCTGGTCCTGATCGAACAAGGCGGGGCGATCAAGCTTCCAGCCCTTGTCCGCCGCCAGCCGCCGGACCAGCGAGTAGCCGTTGGAGTGGACCCCGCTGCTGGCGAGGCCGAGCAACACGTCGCCCGCCGCCACGCGGTCTCCGGTCAGTTGTTCGCCGCGCTCCACCGCGCCGACGCAGAAGCCCGCCAGGTCATAGTCGCCCGCGGCATACATCCCCGGCATTTCCGCCGTCTCGCCCCCGATCAGCGCGCAGCCCGCGAGCTTGCAGCCATCGGCAATCCCCGCGACGACGCGCTCGGCCACGCCATTGTCGAGCTTGCCGGTGGCGAAGTAATCGAGGAACAGCAGTGGTTCTGCGCCTTGCACGATCAGATCGTTGACGCACATCGCCACCAGATCCTGCCCGATCCGGTCATGCCGGTCATGGTCGATCGCCAGCTTGACCTTTGTCCCGACCCCGTCGTTCGCCGCGACCAGCAGCGGGTCTTTATAGCCTGCCGCCTTGAGATCGAAGAACCCGCCAAACCCGCCAAGCTCCGCATCGGCGCCGGGGCGCGCGGTGGCTCTGGCCAAGGGGGCAATGGCCTTGACCAGGGCGTTTCCTGCCGCGATCGAGACGCCGGCTTGCTCATAGCTGTAAGACTTTTCAGACATTGCGGCGGCTCCTAACGCTTTCCTGCTTGGATTTCCACGAGCGATTGGGCAAAAGGCCCCCGGTTTTCCCCGATGGCAGTCGCACCGCTCCCCCTTTCGCCGCGTTCATGGCGCCCCGGCCCCGCCGCCAGCCTGCTGGGCGGGCTGGCGCTTGCGCTTGCCGTGGCGCTGGTCGTGGTCGGGCCGCAGCGGCTGATCGCTCAGGTCGAAGGGCAGCGCGGGATCATCCCCGTGGCCACCTCCAGCGACATCGAAGTCACCGGGATAGAGGTCAACACCACCGGCAAGGACGGGCAGGAAGCCCGACTCAATGGCTGGAAAGAGGCGCAGAAAAAGGCCTGGGCCAAGGCTGGCGGCCCGGCGATGGGCGAAGGGCAGATCGAATCGATGGTCACCGCCGTGGTGATCGAACGCGAACAGATCGGCCCGCGCCGCTATATCGCGACGCTTTCGGTAGTGTTCGATCGCCAGCGCGCCGGGCAATTCATTGGCGATGGCACCAATGCCCGCGCCCATTCCGCCCCCTTGCTGACCGTGCCGGTGCTCTATTCGGGCGGGGTCGGGCAGGTTTATGAAGTGCAGGGGCTGTGGCAACAGGCCTGGGCGCAGTTCCGGGGCGGGGCCAGCCCGATCGACTATGTCCGGCCCGTGGGTGCGGGGGGCGATTCGCTGCTGATTACGGCAGGCCAGCCGGGGCGGCGCAGCCGAGCCTGGTGGCATGCCGTGCTCAACCAGTTCAACGCCGCCGATGTGATTTCGCCCGTCGCGCGGCTCGAACGGCAATGGCCCGGCGGTCCGGTGCGCGGCACCTTCACCGCGCGCTATGGCCCGGACAACCAGTTCCTCGAAAGCTTCACCCTGTCGGCCAACGATTCGGCCGGGCTGGGCAAGATGCTGTCCGAAGCCGTGGTGCGGCTGGACGCGGCCTATGCCCGCGCGCTTGCCGATGGCAAGCTCAAGCCCGATCCGACGCTGACCGGCGGCATGTCGATGGATGCCGGGCTCGCCGCGCTGATCGCCAAGGCGCAGCAGGCCGAAAAGGCCGTCGCCGCGCCCAAGGCAGAGGCGAGCGCGGCCCCGACCGAGACCCCCACCGTCGCGGCCAGCTCGACCGTCACCGTGCAGTTCGCCTCGCCCGATGCCGCCGCGGTCGATGCCGCGCTGGCGGCGGTGCGCGGCGCGCCGGGGGTGCAGTCAGCCGCGACCACCAGCCTCGCGATGGGCGGGACATCGGTGATGCGGGTGACGATTTCGGGCGACCTGTCGGCGCTCGCCGCAGCCCTGCGTTCGCGCGGTTTCCAGGTTTCGGTCGGCGCCAACGCGCTGAGCATTCGCAAGTAACCATGGGCCAGATCGCGCTCCCCCTCGCGCCCGGCGGCGCGGGCGCAGCCTCGCGGATCGTGGTCGGCAATGCCAACCAGACCGCGCTGGAAGCGATGGCCGCCGCCCCGGCCTGGCCGTTCCGCACCGCCGTGCTGCTCGGCCCGCCGCGCTCGGGCAAAAGCCTGATCGCGCGCTGGTTCGAACAGAGCGGCGCTGGCGAGGCGATCGACGATGCTGACCGGATGGACGAAACCACGCTGTTCCACCGCTGGAACCGCGCGCAGGAAAGCGCCACGCCGCTGCTGCTCACCGCCAGCCTGGGCGAGGGGGAATGGCGGATCGCGCTGCCCGATCTCGCCTCGCGCCTCGGCGCGGCGCTGCACCTCCGGATCGGCGCGCCCGACGATGCGATGCTGGCCGAACTGATCGCGCTCCACGCCGAACTGCGCGGCCTGCCGCTGGGGCCCGATGCCGCCAGCTACCTTGTACCCCGGATGGAGCGTACCCATCTGGGGGCAGAGCGGCTGATCGCCGCGATTGACCGTCTCAGCCTGGAACGCAAGGTGGCCCCCGGCCCGGCGATCTGGCGCGAGGCGCTGGAGGAACTGCTCGGCCCAAGCGAACCACGCTTGCTTTAGCGGCCCGTGCATGGGAAAAGTGGGGAACGATGCCCGGACGCCTGTTCACTTATGTCGACTCGATCGTCGCGCGCGATCCCAGCCCCCGTTCGCGCTGGGAAGTGCTGCTGTATCCCGGCGTTTGGGCGGTCGGCTTTCACAAGATCGCGCACCGCCTGTTCAAGGCGCGGCTGTTTTTTCTGGCGCGCTGGGTCAACCACGTCAGTCGGCTCCTGACCGCGATTGACATTCATCCCGGCGCGGAAATCGGGAAGAATTTCTTCATCGATCACGGTTTTGTGGTGATCGGCGAAACCGCGGTGATCGGCGATAACGTCACCATGTACCAGGGCTCTACCCTGGGCGGGACCAACCCCACCAACGGCGTCGGCGGCAAACGCCACCCGACCATCGGTGACGATGTGATCATCAGCCTGGGCGCGGCGATCTTGGGGCCGATCATGGTTGGCAAGGGATCGCGAATCGGTGCCAATGCCGTGGTGATGAAGGAAGTGCCCGAAGGCGCGACCATGGTCGGCATCCCGGCCAAGCCGGTGCCGGTCGCGGTCAAGCCTGAAACGCAGGCCTTCGTCCCCTATGGCACCCCCTGCAGCGAACGCTTCGATCCGGCCACGCAAAAGCTGGAACTGCTGCAATGCGAAATGCAGGTGCTGCAAAAGCGGCTGGCCGAACTGCTGGAAGAGCGTGACGCGGCCCGCGCCAAGGCCGCCGAAAAGGGCAAGAAGTCGGCTTGAGCGGGGTAGTAACCCCGTTTCCGACCGGAGCGGGCCAGCCCAGCCAAGTCCCGTTCGCCCGCGAAGAACTGACCCGCATTCTCGATCTCTATGGCCGCATGGTCGCGGCGGGCGAATGGCGCGATTATGCACTCCAATTCGGCAAGGACGCCGCGGTATTCTGCGCCTTCCGCCGCACCGCGGACTACCCCTCGGCACGGCTGGAGAAACGCCCGGCCTTGCGTGGGCGACAGGGCATGTGGGTGCTTTACGGCGAACTGGGCCAGGTGCTGAAGCGCGGGCATGAACTGCCCGGCGTGCTGGCGGTGCTGGAACGGCGGCTGGTTAAGGTGGTTGAGGGGTAGGGGGTGGGCCCCAACCATTATCGTCACCCCGGACTTGATACGGGGTCAGGCTGCCTTTGCCGCCGTGCGGTTTGCCGGAAGCTCACAGAAGAAAAGCCTAACCCCGGGTCAAGCCCGGGGCGACGGGGGTGGGGGTGGACGGAGTTAAAGGGCGGAGCGCCGCGCGGCCCCCTCTCAACTCCGGCTAGTTCGCTACGCTCACAAGCCTTGGTATCTCTCCCCTGAAGGGGAGAGAGCAGGGGGGTAAAGCCCTCTTCCCTTTAGGGGAGAGGGTTGGGAGTGGGGGCGGCACGGCACCGCCCTGCAAATTCACCCCAGCCCGCCAATCTTCGCCAGCGCCGCCATCACATTCGCGCTCTGCTCTCCGCCCGATTGCGGCACGGTTTCGCCGGTGCGGTCGATGATCTGGTCCCAGTGGGCGGCAATGCCTTCGGGGGTGCGTTCGGCTTCGGGGAGGGCGATGCCGGGGGTCAGGGTGACGTAGGCGGCGTGGTATGCGCCTGCGCCTGCGCCGCAGATCATGTTGGTGGGGGCGTCTTCGCTGATGAGGTACAGCGCCATCGGGGCGACGTTTTCAGGCTTCAGCGCCTGGAACAGCGCGTCGGGCATGCCCAGATCTTCGGTCATGCGGGTACCGGCCACGGGGGCCAGGGTGTTGACGCGGATGTTGTATTTCGCGCCTTCAAGGTGGAGCGTCTTGGTCAGACCCGCCAGGCCCAGCTTGGCCGCGCCATAGTTGGCCTGGCCGAAGTTGCCGAACAGCCCGGTGGAACTGGCGGTCATCAGGATGCGGCCATAGGCCTGTTCGCGCATCAGATCCCACACTGCCTTGGTGCAGTTGGCGCTGCCGTTCATGTGAACGTCAACCACCAGCTTCCAGTCATCCATGGTCATCTTGGCGAAGCTCTTGTCGCGCAGGATGCCGGCGTTGTTGATCAGGATGTGGACCCCGCCCCACATTTCCTTGGCCTTGGCGACCATTTCTTCCATCTGCGCGAGTTCGGTCACCGAACCGCCGTTGGACATGGCCGTGCCGCCTGCGGCCTCGATTTCTTCGACCACTTTCAGCGCAGCGTCGCTGTGGCCGGTGCCGTCACGGCTGCCGCCCAGATCGTTGACAACGACCTTTGCGCCGCGCTTGGCGAGTTCCAGGGCATAGGCCCGGCCGAGGCCGCCGCCTGCACCGGTGACAATGGCGACACGATCCTTGAAAGAAATGGTCATGGACAGCTCCTGCAAAACTGGTTCGCCCGTGGGCGTTGCGGCGGCGGGATGGCACTTTGCGGGCTGCGTTTCAACTGCGGATAACGCATCCCGCCTTGCCGTAACGGCAGTTGACGCGAGGTTGTCAAATAAGTGTCACGCAAGCGTCCTAATACCGACTTCGAATCGCAACAATCCGGCCGGGGAGGCCATTTCCGTGACTCGCATGCTTCGTACTTCCACCATTGCCCTCGCGCTCGCTTCGGGCTGGGTTCTGCCCGCCCATGCCGCTGCGGCCAAGGATACCGAAGTGGCGCGCCAGCTGGCGGAAATGCGCGCGGCGCTGGATGCGCTGAACCAGCGGGTCGGCACGCTGGAAGGCGATCTGGCCAATGCCAGGGCCCGCGCCGATGCCGCCGAGGCGCGCGCTGCCAGCGCGCTGGCCCAGGCCGATGCCGCCAAAGCCGCCGTTGCAGCGGCGCCCGCCGCCAGCATGACCGCCAAGCCCGCCACCGAAGTGACCTGGGATGGCGCGCCCAAGCTGGCCACCAAGGACGGCTGGACGTTCAAGCCGCGCGGGCGGCTGCATGTCGATGCGGGCGGGGTGTCTGCGCCGGGGGCCTATACCTCTTCGACCCTGGGTTCGATGCGCGCCCGTGTGCGCCGCGTGCGGCTGGGCTTTGAAGGCACGGTGCCGGGCGGGCTGGGTTACAAGGCAGAGCTTGATCTCGCCAATGGCAGCGTCGGTTTCGGCGATGTCTGGATGACCTATACCCCCGGCAATGCCCCGGTGGTGCTGCGGATCGGTAATTTCGAAACGCTCAATTCGATGGAGCAGATCTCCAGCTCGAACTTCAATTCCTTTATCGAACGCGCGGCGTTCAATGATGCCTTCACCAATGCCCGCCGGATGGGCGCGGCGCTGGCTTACAAGAGCGCGAACAACGATCTGCGCGCCGAAGTGGGGCTGTTTACCGGCCACAGCATCGACAGCAGCCTCGACAACGATGGCTGGATCGGCGCGGCGCGGCTGGTCTATGCTCCGCAGGCGCTGGGCGGGCAGCTGCACTTTGGTCTGAACTATCAGTACCGCGATTTCGCATCGAACATCAGCGGCGGTACGGCCAGCGGCACGGCCATGCCATCCACCAACCAGCTGGCCCGCTATCGCGCCCGTCCCAACAGCCAGCTGACCGATGTGCGGTTTGTCGATACCGGCAACTTCGCCGCCCACAGCGACCAGTTGCTGGGGGTGGAAGCCATGGCCGTGTTCAAGGGGCTGTACCTGGCCAGCGAAGCGCAATGGGTGAAGGCCAAGGGCTATCGCGCGGGCGATCTGGCCAGCGGCGCGGACGTGTTCAGCGGCGGCAACAGCGCGGTGGTGCCGGTGACCGATCCGGGCTTCTTCGGAGCCTATGGTGAAGTGGGTTACTTCCTGACCGGCGAAAACCGCGGCTACAAGCGCGGCGATGGCACCTGGGCGCGGACCAAGGTGCTCAATCCGATC
>CAZKAX010000015.1:24735-47097 GCA_964550775.1 uncultured Novosphingobium sp.
ATTCCAGATTGCCGCGCGCTATGAATATGTCGATCTCAACGATGATGCGCTGATCGGCGGGGCGACCAACAATTTCACCACCGGCACCAGCGCGCTGGCCGCGCTGAACAGCCGTCTGGGCCGGGGCGGCACGCAGTCCAGCTATCTGCTGGGGCTGAACTGGTATCCGTCGGACTATGTCCGGTTCCTGGTCAACTATGGCCATCTCAGCGTGACCGGCGGGCCGCTTGCCGCGCTGGTCGATCCCGCTTCGACGCTGCCGGTCAATGATCGCAAGTACGGGGTGAACGTGCTGCAGACCCGGATGCAGATCGACTTCTAAAGCCGGGCCAAGGCCGGTACCAGCTGGTCGAAATGGTCAATCACCGCCGCCGCGCCCAGTTGGTGCGGCGGCGCGTCGTTGAAGCCAAAGCTGACCGCCACGCTGGGCATGCCCGCCGCCCGCGCCGCGCCGGTATCGAATGTGGTATCCCCCACAAACGCCGCCGCGCCGCCGCCCAGCCGCTCGACCATGGCGTGCAGCGCATCGGGTGCGGGCTTGAGCGGATAGGTGCCCGCGCCGATGATGCAGCTGAACCGGCTGGTCAGGCCCAGCGCGTCGAACAGTTTCAGCGTCAACGCCTCGCGCTTGTTGGTTACGACCGCCAGCCGCGTGCCCTGCGCCGCGAGCGCGTCGAGCATCGCCGCCCCGCCAGGGTAGAGCGCGGTGTGGACCGCGATGTTGGCTTCGTAAAAGGCCAGCAACTCGGCGAACAGGGCATCCAGATCGATCCCCTGATCGCCCCCGGTCAGCGCCAGCGCGCGGTTCAGCATCAATCGGGCGCCGCCGCCGATCAGGCCGGAAACCGCGTCTTGCGGCACCGGTGGGCGGTCCACCAATGCCAGCGCATGGTTCACCGCCGCCCCCAGATCGCCTGAGGTGTCGAGTAGGGTTCCGTCCAGATCGAAACCGACAATGGCGAAACGATGTGTGGTCATGCCCGCTCCCCTAGCCGTTCGTGTCGAGCGAAGTCGAGACACCTCTCGCGGAGTGTCTCGACTTCGGCCAGCGGCCGAAGTTCATCCTGAGCCAGCGGCTGCTAAGCCGCAAGCCGAAGGGCTCGACACGAACGCAGGCTGGGAGGTGATTGCCATTGTGGAAACCGCAACAATTTGGTGGCATGGCGTTTCGTCATGACTGCCCAAACACCGATCGCCGCCATCGTCCTTGCCGCGGGCAAGGGCACCCGCATGAAAAGCGACCTGCACAAGGTGCTGCACCCGATCGCCGGGCGGCCGATGCTGGAACACCTGCTGGCCAGCGTGGCCGAACTGGAACCGGCGCGGCAGGTGGTGGTGGTGGGCAGCGGTCGCGAGCAGCTTGAAGCCGCGCTGGGCAGCCGCGCGGCGATTGCGGTGCAGGAACCGCAGCTCGGCACGGCGCACGCGGTGCAGCAGGCCGAAGGTGCGCTGGCGGGCTTCAGCGGCGATGTGCTGGTGATGTACGGCGATGTGCCGTTCGTGTCCGCCGATACCATGCGCGAAATGCTCGATCGGCTCCACGGCGAGGATGAACCGGCGGTAGTCGTGCTCGGCTTCGTGCCGGACGATGCCTTGCAGTATGGCCGGGTGATCGCGGTGGGCGACCGGATCGTCAAGATGGTCGAATACAAGGATGCCGACCCCGATGAGCGCGATTGCCGCCTGTGCAATTCCGGCCTGATGGCCGCGCGCGCGGCAGACCTGTTCGCGCTGCTGGCGCGGGTCGGGAATGACAATGCCCAGGGCGAATACTACCTGCCCGACGTGGTCAATATCGCGCTCGCCGATGGCCGGGTCTGCGCCGTGGTCACCACCGAAGATCCGGACGAAGTCGCCGGGATCAACAGCCGCGCCGAACTGGCCGAGGCCGAACAGCGTTGGCAACGCCGCCGCCGCCGCCGCGCGATGGATGATGGCGCTTCGCTGGTCGCTCCCGAAACGGTGTGGTTCGCCTGGGACACGGTGGTGGGCCGCGACGTGCTGATCGAACCCCAGGTTGTGTTCGGCCCCGGCGTAACCGTAGCCGATGGGGCAAAGATCCGCGCCTTCTGCCATATCGAAGGGGCCAGCCTCGCCACCGGCACCGAAGTCGGGCCCTATGCCCGCCTGCGCCCCGGCGCGGTGCTGGAGGAAAAGGCCAAGATCGGCAACTTCGTCGAAGTGAAGAATGCCACCATGGGCAAAGGCGCCAAGGCCAACCACCTGTCCTATATCGGCGATGCCGAAGTGGGCGCGGGCGCGAACATCGGCGCGGGTACGATCACCTGCAACTATGATGGGTACTTCAAGTACAAGACCGTGATCGGCGAACGCGCCTTTATCGGCAGCAATTCCGCACTGGTCGCCCCGGTCAAGATCGGCGCCGACGCGATCGTCGGCGCAGGCAGCGCGGTCACCCGCGACGTCGCCCCCGGCGAACTGCGCATCGTCCGCGCCGAACAACTGGTCAAACCCGGCTGGGCTGACCGGTTCCACGATGCGATGAAGAAGAAGAAAGCGGAGAAGCAGGGGTGAACCCAGCGCTGCCGGGGCTGCATGCAATATTGGCCGGTGCCTGGATCGGCTGTGTGCTGGTCGAAGCGCTGTTTGAACGCGCGCTGTTGGGGCAGGGGCGGGACAAGGAACTGCTGCTCGCGCGGCTGCACTGGAAGGTCGACAAATGGGTCGAGCTGCCGCTGCTGATCGCGGTGGTGGTGACCGGAGCGAAAGTGCTGCGCGGGGTTGAAATGGACACCATGCTGCGGGCCAAGCTGGCCTGCGCTGCGCTGGCCATCTTCGCCAACCTCTATTGCATCGTGCTGGTCCGCATCCGCCTGCGCATGGCCGAGGCCGGGCAGTGGGCGCTGTTCGAAATGGTCGACAGGCGCCAGCACCTGTTCGGCGCGGTGGTGCTGATCGGCTTGCTGGGGGCGGCGGGACTGGCTCTTTGGCCTTGACATGATATCATGATATGATATCAGTATATCACTATGACTCGCATTCTTGCCGATCTGCCGGATGAAGACATCAAGTGGCTTGACCAGATCGCCTTCGAGCAGGGCAAGTCGCGCGCTTCGGTGCTGCGTGAAGCGGTGAGCGCCTATAGGGCGCAGTCGCCCGCCGATGGCAACAAGGACTGGATCGCGCGCGGGGCGGGGCTCTGGAAAGACCGCAAGGATATTCCCGACGGCGTCGAATATCAGCGCGCAATCCGCGAGGATCGATCGCCCTGTGAAGATCTTTGAGCCGTGTCGGACCCGTTCTTTGACACGAATATCCTGATCGACTGGTTGATGGATCGCCCCCAGGCCACGGCAGAATTGTCGCGCTATAAGCGTCACCGGATCAGCCGGATCGTCTGGACCGAAGTGCTTGCGGGCGAATCGCTGGAGCGGCGTGACCGTGTCCAACAGGCCATTGCACCGTTCGAAGTGGTCGAAATCGATGCAAGGATTGCGCTGGCGGCGGCAGATATCCGCCACCGAACCCGCATGAAACTGCTGGACGCCTACATCCTTGCCACTGCCCAAGTGAGCGGTGCGATCCTGATTACACGAAATACCAAGGATTTTCCGGCAGCTATGCCGGGCATCCGCGTTCCCTATATCCTCTAACAAAGGCGTTTTCTCATGTGTGGCATTATCGGCATTGTCGGCAAGGAAGCGGTCGCGGAGCGGCTGGTCGACGGGCTGCGGCGGATGGAATACCGCGGCTATGACAGCGCAGGCGTCTGCACGGTCCATGATGGCCAGCTGACCCGCCGCCGCGCGCCGGGCAAGCTGATCGGGCTGGTGCGCGAACTGGCGGGCAATCCGGCACCGGGGACTACCGGGATCGCCCACACCCGCTGGGCCACCCACGGCGCGCCGACAGCCGCCAATGCCCACCCGCACGCCACTGCCGAACTGGCGCTGGTCCACAACGGGATCATCGAGAACTTCCGCCAATTGCGTGAGGCGCTGACCGCGCGCGGGCGCAGGTTTGAAAGCGATACCGATACCGAAGTGGTCGCGCATCTCGTCTCCGAACTGGTCGAGGGCGGGGCTTCGCCCGAGGATGCGGTCAAGGCCGTGCTGCCGCAGCTGCGCGGCGCCTTTGCGCTGGCCATCGCCTTCCGCCAGCATCCCGACATGCTGATCGGCGCGCGGCTCGGCTCGCCGCTGGTGGTCGGCTATGGCGATGGGGAAACCTATCTGGGGTCGGACGCGCTGGCGCTCGCCCCGCTGACACAGAAGATCGCCTATCTGGATGAAGGCGACTGGGTGGTAATCACCCGCACCGGCGCGCAGATCTTTGACAAGGACAACCAGCCGGTCACCCGCGAAGTGACCACGTCCGGCGCTTCGGCGGCAGAGATCGAGAAGGGCAATTACCGCCACTTCATGCAGAAGGAGATCTTCGAGCAGCCGACCGTGGTCGCTCAGACCCTGCGCAGCTATATCCGCCAGGTCGATCAGACCGTGGCCCTGCCGCAGTTCGATTTTGATCTGTCGAGCATCAACCGCGTCACGATCGTCGCCTGCGGGACGTCCTATTACGCCGGGATGGTCGCGAAGTACTGGTTCGAACAGTTCGCGCGGCTGCCCGCCGACATCGATTTCGCCAGCGAGTTTCGCTATCGCGAACCGGTGATGGAGCCGGGGGGCCTCTCGCTGTTCATCTCGCAAAGCGGCGAAACCGCCGATACGCTGGCCGCGCTGCGCCATTGCAAGGCACAGGGCCAGACCATCGCGGTGGTGGTCAACGTGCCGACCAGTTCGATGGCGCGCGAGGCTGATCTGCTGCTGCCGACCCACGCCGGGCCGGAAATCGGTGTGGCCAGCACCAAGGCTTTCACTTGCCAGCTCGCCGTGCTGGCCGCGCTGGCGGCGCACATGGCGGTCAAGCGCGGACGGATGGACCGGGCAGAGGAGGCCGAAGTGGTCACCCACCTGCTCGAAGCCCCCGCCAGCCTCAACGCCGCGCTATCCCATGATGACGAGATCGCGGCCATGGCCCACCTGATCGCCCCGGCCCGCGATGTGCTCTATCTGGGCCGCGGGCAGGACTATCCGCTGGCGCTGGAAGGGGCGTTGAAACTCAAGGAAATCAGCTATATCCACGCAGAAGGCTATGCCAGCGGCGAGATGAAGCATGGCCCGATCGCGCTGATCGATGAAGCCGTGCCGGTCATCGTTCTGGCCCCCAGCGGGCCCCTGTTCGAAAAGACCGTCAGCAACATGCAGGAAGTGCGCGCCCGCGGCGGCAAGATCGTGCTGATCAGCGACCGCGAGGGCCTCGAAGAAGCGGGCGAGGGCTGCCTCGCCACGATCGAAATGCCCAAAGTCCACGCCCTGATCGCCCCGCTGGTCTATGCCGTGCCGGTGCAATTGCTCGCCTATCACGTCGCCTGCGTAAAAGGAACCGACGTCGATCAGCCGCGCAACCTGGCGAAATCGGTGACGGTGGAATGAAGGTCGCGGGCGGCTGCCACTGTCGCGCGGTGCGGTTCGAGGCAGAGGTGGACGGCGATGTCTCCTTGC
Source organism: uncultured Novosphingobium sp. (assembly GCA_964550775.1). Taxonomy (GTDB): domain Bacteria; phylum Pseudomonadota; class Alphaproteobacteria; order Sphingomonadales; family Sphingomonadaceae; genus Novosphingobium. Next base: position 30,258 of record CAZKAX010000015.1, read on the forward strand.
TCGATTGCAACTGTTCGATTTGCAGCATGACCGGATTTCTCCATCTGATCGTGCCGCACGCGCGCTTTAGGCTGCTGTCTGGCGAGGGGGATCTGGGGGAATACCGATTCGGCACGGGCGCGGCACGGCATCTGTTTTGCCGGACCTGCGGGGTCAAAAGTTTCTACCAGCCGCGCTCGCACCCCGATTCGTGGAGCATCAACTTTCGCTGCCTCGATCCCGGACACGGGCTGGAACCCGCGGTGCGGCGCTTTGACGGGCGCAATTGGGAGGCGGCGCGGGGGCAATTGTAGCGGCGCGATGCTTGCCGCGCGATGCTTTACGGGGCGCTAACACTTTCGCGTTATGCCCCGGGGCGTGAGCAAGCCAACTTCGCCTTCTGCCGCGCTGCCGCGCGATCTGAAAACCATGGCCGTGCTGGGGCTGGCCGATCCCGTTGACGGGGATTGGGCGCGCCTGCGCGGACTGCAGTATTCCAGCCTTGCACGGGTAACCAAGCTGCGCGTCGCGGCCCATGCGCTGGCAGCGCTGGGGGTGGTGCGGCTCTATTACGGATCGGTCCATATCGCCGTGCTGCTGGGCTGGCTGGTCCTGCTGGGGGCCAGCCTGTTCCACGGTGCCGGGATCGACCGCGCCCTGGTCGACGCCGACCGCCGCCGGATTTCGCGTGACGAGGTCAACAAGCAGTCGATCAGTTCGATCGGCAACGCCCTGATCTGGACCGCGCCGATGGCGGCCTTTGCGCCTTATGCCGATTTCAGCGCGCAGCTGGAACTGTGGGCGATCAGCGCCATGCTGATGACCATGGCAGCGGTGGTGATGCCGGCGGTGCCGCTGGCCAACCTGATTTTCGCCGGGATCGTCGGGCTGGGCTCGATGGTAGTGTTCCTGCTTGGCTCGGCGTATGAAATGGCGCTGGTTTCGCTGGTCTACATTGGCGTGGTGACCTTCGGCGCGATCGAGAATGCCCGCTCGTTCCTGACCGCGCGGATTGCCGAGGCCGGGATGGCCGAAAAGAACGAGGTCGTCTCGCTGCTGCTCAAGGAATTCGAAGAGGGCGAGGCCGACTGGCTGTGGCAGATCGATACCTCGCGCCGGGTCCGTTCGGTCAGCCCGCGCTTTGCCTTTGCGCTGGGCCAGACCGCCGAAGAGATCGACGGTAAACCCTTTATCCAGTTGATCGCGGGTCCCGCCTGGGAAACCGGGCAGTTCCCTTCCAGCCTGCATGATCTGGCCGAACGGCTGAAGCGCCGCGAAAGCTTTTCCGAACTGCTGGTGCGCGTCCACATCAACGGCGAACAGCGCTGGTGGGAGCTTTCGGGCACGCCGAAGCTGGACGAAAGCGGCAATTTCGAAGGCTTCCGCGGGGTCGGCTCGGACGTGACCCAGCAGCGCGAAAGCAGCGAAAAGATCGCCCACATGGCGCGCTATGACACGCTGACCGGCCTGCCCAACCGCATGATGGTGACCGAGGCACTGGGCGAAGCCATGCGCTATGCCGATCAGTGGCGCACCCGCTGCGCCTTCCTGATGATCGACCTCGACCGGTTCAAGGCGGTCAACGATACCCTGGGCCACCAGGTGGGTGACCAGCTGCTCGCGCGGGTGTCGGAACGGCTGAAGAGCCTGGTCTCCAGCAACGAGCTGTGCGGCCGTCTGGGCGGGGACGAATTCGCCGTGGTGATCCGCGACGCTTCCGATCACAACCGCGTTACCAAGGTGGCCGAAGCGCTGATCGAACTGCTCTCGCGCCCTTATGAGGTGGACCACCACACGCTGTATATCGGCGCCTCGGTCGGCTCCGCAATCGGCCCGCGCGATGGCTCCACCGTCGAAACGCTGATGCGCAACGCCGACCTTGCGCTCTACCGGTCCAAGGAAGAAGGCGGCGGGATGCATTTCGGCTACGAGCCGACCCTGCACGCCCATGCCGAAGAACGCCGCAAGCTGGAATTCTCGCTGCGCCGCGCGCTCGAAAAGAACGAATTCGTGCTCAACTACCAGCCGGTGGTCGATGCCAAGGACGAAACCATCGTCAGCTTCGAAGCGCTGCTGCGCTGGAACAGCGACGAGCACGGCATGGTCAGCCCGGTGAAATTCATCCCGCTGGCCGAAGATACCCGCCTGATCGTGCCGATCGGCGAATGGGTGCTGCGCGAAGCCTGCAAGGAAGCGACCCGCTGGCCCGGCAACGTCAAGGTGGCGGTCAATGTGTCGGGCGAACAGCTGCTTGATCCGGGCTTCATCCCCAGCGTGGTCGGCGCGCTCAGCCACAGCGGGCTGCCGGCCCAGCGGCTGGAAATCGAAGTGACCGAAAGCATCTTCGTGCGCGATGCAACGGCTGCGCGGCAGGCGCTGGAACAGATCATGTCGCTGGGCTGCGGGATCGCACTCGACGATTTCGGCACGGGCTATTCGTCACTGGCCTACATCCGCAACCTGCGCTTTTCGACGATCAAGATCGACCGGACCTTTGTGCAGGGCGCGGCGGTGGACAACCCGGAAAGCCTGGCGATCATCCGCGCCGTGGTGGCCATGGCGGAAAGCCTGGAAATGTCGACCACGGCCGAAGGCGTCGAAACCGAACGCGAACTGGGGATCATCCGTGGGCTCGGCTGCCGCAAGATCCAGGGCTACTACTTCGGCCGACCGATGCCCGCGCTTGATGCGCAGGCGCTGTTCCACAAGGCGCAGCTGCAAACGGTTCGCGCGGTAGGCGGCAACGCGGCGTAACCTGGAGCGGCCGGGGTGGTCAGACTTTAGGCCCCGACCAGCCCCTTGATCGCGCTTTCGAACAGCGCGCGGCCATCGGTGCCGCCCTGTTCCGCCTCGATCATCCGTTCGGGGTGCGGCATCATGCCCAGCACATTGCCCGCCGCGTTGAGCACGCCCGCGATGTCCCGCGCCGAACCGTTGACGCTTTCGCCATAACGAAACGCCACCCGGCCTTCGCCTTCCAGCCGGTCGAGCGTTGCGTCGTCGGCAAAGTAGTTGCCGTCGTGGTGTGCGACCGGGATCACGATTTCCTGCCCGGCGGAATAGCCGCTGGTGAACAGGCTCTGGCTGTTCTCCACCGTCAGCTTCACATCGCGGCAGACAAAGTTCATGCCTGCATTGCGCAGCAGTGCGCCGGGCAGCAGGCCGCTTTCGGTCAGCACCTGAAACCCGTTGCACACCCCCAGCACCGGCACCCCGCGCCCCGCGGCGTCGATCACTGCCTGCATCACCGGGCTGCGCGCCGCCATTGCGCCGCTGCGCAGGTAATCGCCATAGGAAAAGCCGCCGGGCAGGGCGATGAAATCAAGCCCGTCCGGCAGTGCGGCATCGCCGTGCCAGACGCGGTACGGGGCTGTGCCCGAAACCTTTTCCAGCGCGTCCGCCATGTCGCGGTCGCAGTTGGAGCCGGGAAACGTGATGACGGCGGAGCTGAACCCGCTCATGCCGCGACCCGCTCGATCCGGTAGTTTTCGATCACCATGTTGGCCAGCAGCTGCTTGGCCATGGTATCGAGATCGGCATCGCTGACGCTGTCATCGACTTCGAGTTCAAGCATCTTGCCCGCGCGGACATCCTTGACACCGTGGATCCCCAGCCCTTCGATCGCATGGTGGATCGCGCGGCCCTGGGGATCGAGCACGCCGTTCTTGAGGCTGACGAAAACGCGGACCTTCATGGCGCGGGCCTTTCAAGGGAAGGGGGTGGAGACTCGTGCGCGCCTATGCCGCCAGACGCGCGCCGGGGCAAGGGCGCGCGGCGCAGGATTGCACAGCTAAACCGCCGAAGTGGCTTATCCTTGGGCTTTGACTGGGCTAGAAGTGACGCAGGGCCGCGACCGGCCCGATGGAGCAGGGGCGATGAGCGACATTCCCAAGCCCGCGATTGGTCTGGCGGTGCTGGCCGCGGCGGGCCTTGCCGCCTGGTATTTCTGGCCCCGGACCGAGGGTGAGCAGTGGCTGGGCTATGTCGAGGCGGAAACGATGTATGTCGCGGCGCCGGTATCCGGGCGGCTGGCGCAGCGCGCGGTCGATCGCGGCAGCGTGGTAGCGGCAGGCGCGCCGCTGTTTTCGCTCGATCCCGAATCTACCGACGCCGATACCGCCCGGCTGGAAGCGCAAGTTACCGCCGCCCAGGCGCAGGCGGCGGATCTGACACAGGCACGCCAGCGCGCGCCCGAACTCGCCGTATCGCGCGCGGCAGAGGCGCAGGCGCAGGCGTTGCTGACCAAGGCGGCGCACGATTTCAACCGGATCGATGCTCTGGCGCGCAAGGGCTTTGCCAGCCGCGCGCAGCTTGATGCTGCCCGCGCCGCGCGCGATGCCGCCGCCGCCGCATTGGCCCAGACCCGCGCCCAGATCGCCTCGGGCGAACTCAGCGCCGGGCGGCAGGCCCAGATCGGTGCGGCCTCTGCCCAGATCGCCAGCGCCGATGCCGCGCTGCGCGGCCAGCGCCAGCGGCGGCGCGAGATCGCCCCGGTCGCTCCGGCGGCGGGGGTGGTGGAGCAGACGTTTTACAACCCCGGTGAATGGGTCCCGGCCAATGCTCCGGTGGTGTCGGTCCTGCCCGATGCCCGGCGCAAGCTGCGCTTCTATGTCCCGCAAGATCGGGTCGCCGCGCTGCGCCCGGGTTCCACCGTGCGGTTCACCTGCGATGGCTGCGGCGCGGCGCGCAGCATCAAGGTCAGCTGGATCAGCCCGCGCAGCGAATTCACCCCGCCCGTGGTTTACAGCGAACGCGCGCGGGCCAAGCTGGTGTTCATGGTCGAAGCGGTGCTGCCGGCAGAGGCCCGGCCCTTGCCGCCGGGGCTGCCGGTGCAGGTGATGCCGGAGTGAGCGAGACACCCGCCATTGCGGTGCGCGGGCTGACCAAGCGGTTTGGCGGGCGGACCGTGGTCGACAGTGTCGACCTGACGGTAATGCCGGGGCGGATCTGCGGGTTCCTTGGCCCCAATGGCTCGGGCAAGACCACCACGCTGCGGATGATCTGCGGGCTGCTGATCCCCGATGCGGGAGAGGGCGAGGTGCTGGGTCTCGACCTCAAGACCCGGCGCCGCGAAATCAAGCAGCAGATCGGGTACATGACGCAGAAGTTCGGGCTGTTTTCCGACCTGTCGATTGCCGAGAATCTGGAATTCATCGCCCGCGTTTACGGTCTGGACAACCGCGCGGGCCGGGTCGATGCGGCGCTGGAACAGCTGGGGCTGGACAGCCGCCGTGATCAGCTGGCCGGCAAGCTTTCGGGCGGATGGAAACAGCGCCTCGCGCTGGCGGCGGCGGTGCTGCACGAACCGAAGATCCTGCTGCTCGACGAGCCCACCGCCGGGGTCGATCCCAAGGCGCGGCGCGAATTCTGGGACCAGATCCACCGGCTGGCGGCAGCGGGGATGACCGTGCTGGTTTCCACCCATTACATGGACGAGGCCGAGCGCTGCCACGAGATCGCCTATATCGCCTATGGCGTGATGCTGGCGCGAGGCACGATCGGCGAAGTGATCGCGGCATCGGGCCTGAAAGCGCTGCAAGGCGAAGGGCCGGGGGCAGACCGGCTGGCGGCGCAGCTTGAGGCTCTCGACGGGGTGGAAATGGCCGCCCCGTTCGGCACCTCGCTCCACGTCTGCGGACCGGATCTGGCCGGGCTGCGCCGCGCGGTTGCGCCATGGGCGGACAAGGTGCGGTTTACCGAGGCGGAGCCGACGCTGGAGGACGTGTTCATCCACCTGATGAAAAATGCGCCGGATCATTCCGTGCTGGAGGCCGGGTGATGTGGCAGCGGATCGGGGCGATGGTGTTCAAGGAAGTGCGGCAGATGCTGCGCGATCCGGGCACGATCGCGATGATGTTCATGTTCCCGATCATCCAGCTGCTGATCTTTGGCGTAGCGATCAACAACGATCCCCGGCACCTGCCCATGGCGGTTGAGGCGAACGACAACAGCCAGTTTTCGCGCGTGATCGTCTCTGCCCTGCGCGCCACCGGCTATTTCGAAGTGACCGAGATTGCCGGGAAGTATGGTGAGGGCGAACGGCTGATTGCCGAAGGCACGGTGCAATTCGTGCTGACCGTGCCGAGCGACTTTTCGCGCGCGCTGGTGCGGGGGGAGCGGCCGCAATTGCTGCTTACCGTCGATGCCACCGATCCCGCCAGCACCGGCCCGGCGGTGGCGGTGGTGGGCGAGGCAGTCAATCAGGCGCTGGCGCGCGAACTGGTGGGGCCGCTTGGCCTGCGGCAGGCCGCTCCGCCGCCGGTCAGTCTGGTGCTTCACCGCAATTACAACCCCGAAGGGATCACCAGCCACAACACCGTGCCGGGGCTGCTGGCGATCATCCTGTCGATGACCATGGTGGCGCTGACCGCGATGTCCGTCACCCGCGAGGACGAGCAGGGGACGATGGAAAACCTGCTCGCCACGCCCTTGCGCCCGATCGAGGTGATGGTCGGCAAGATCGTGCCCTATTTCACCATGGGCTTTGTGCAGGTGCTGGTGGTGCTGGCGGCGGCCAAGCTGGTGTTTGAGGTGCCGTTCGTCGGCTCGATGCCGCTGCTGATGGCGGTGACCCTGCTGTTCACGCTGGTGTGCCTGGCGCTGGGCTTCACCATGTCGACCCTGGTCAAAAGCCAGGTGCAGGCAATGCAGGCCAGCATGTTCTACCTGATGCCCTCGATCCTGCTGTCGGGCTTTGCCTTTCCGTTTCGGGGCATGCCATGGCCGATCCAGTGGCTGGCCGAACTGCTGCCGCCCACGCATTACATCCGGCTGGTGCGCGGGATCATGCTGAAGGGCTGGGACCTGCGGCTCGCCCTGCCGGAAAGCGCGGTGCTGCTGGTGATGCTGCTGGCCTTCGGCACGATTGCGGTGCGGCGATACCGGGATACGGTGGCCTAGGGTCAGGACCTATTAAATGCACGTTCGAGGTTTGAGGCCATTTTGTTCAGTGCAAGGCGGCAAGCGACGGGAATATGTCGATATTTCCTAGCTTGCCAACGCGGCAATGGACAAAATGGGTCAAATCCGAAGGACGTCAAAATGGCTTTGATCTCGAAGCGAAATGGCCTTGCAGGCAGAAAAACTGCCTGACGGCGGCCATTTCCCTCCGATTTCTTTGCCATTTTGACGCCTCGAACCTGCATTTAACAGGTCCTGACCCTAGAGAGGGCATAGCTCTAAAATACGACGTCGCCCCGGGCTTGAACCGGGGCAAGGCTTCTTTATCTGACCTTGCGCTTTGCCGCACCGCTCCAGAAGAACGGCTGGACCCCGGGTCAAGCCCGGGATGACGGCTAAATGGAGGTCGGTTTGAATGATTGACTTACAACCAAGGCAGTCCAAAATCGCGGCATGAGGATGACCCTGAACCTGATCGCCACGGCATCGGCGCTGGCCCTGTCCGCGCCTGCCCTGTCCAAGACCATCGACGTCACCCCCGGCGAAGGTGCGCAAGGGCGGTTGCAGGAGGCGCTGATAACCGCCCAGCCGGGCGACGTGGTCCAGCTTGCCCCCGGCCGCTTCGCGCTGACCGACGGTCTCTCTCTCGACGTCGCCGGAGTCACGGTGCGCGGGGCGGGGATGGACGCCTCGGTGCTCGACTTTACCGGACAGCAGGGCGCGGGCGAGGGGCTGCTGGTGACTGCGAAAGACGTCACCCTGCGCGATTTCGCGGTGGAGAATACCAAGGGCGACGGGATCAAGAGCAAGGGCGCGGACAATGTGGTCTATTACCGCGTCCGCGTGACCTGGACCGGCGGGCCGAAGGAGAGCAACGGCGCTTACGGGATCTACCCGGTTTCCAGCACCGGGGTGCTGGTCGACAATTGCGAGGTTTCGGGGGCTTCGGACGCCGGGATCTATGTCGGGCAGAGCAAGGCGATCACCGTGCGCAATTCGCTGGTGCGGTTCAATGTCGCGGGGATCGAGATCGAAAACAGCCGCAATGCGCGGGTGACCGGCAATATGGTAACCCGCAATACCGGCGGCATTCTGGTGTTCGATCTGCCCAACCTGCCGGTCAAGGGCGGGGGCGAAGTGCAGATCGATCACAATCTGGTGCTGGCCAACGATACCCCCAATTTCGCGCCGAAGGGCAATATCGTGGCGGGGGTTCCGACCGGCACCGGGGTGATGGTGATGGCCAACAGCCGGGTCACGGTTGATCACAACGTGCTGGCCGAAAACGGATCGGCGCAGATCATGGTTGTGGCCTATCCCAATATGTTCAGCGACAAGGATTACTACCCCTATCCCCAGCGGATCGAGATCGGCGCAAACAACAGCTTTCAGCGCGGCGGCGGCGCTCCGGCCTTTGCCGGGGGGCGTGAACTGGCCGCGGCACTGGGCGGCGCGCTGCCGCCGGTGGTCTGGGACGGGCTGGGGCCGACTGGCAAGGTCCTGACGCTGGGGGCCGGGGTGACCGGCGTGAACCTCAACCTTCCCAAACAGGGCGCCGCGCCGACCGAGGCAAAACCCGGCCTGATCGCCGGACCGCCGCTGCACCGCACGGCCACGGGGGAGATCGTGGTCGATGCCGATGGCCCGGCCGGCGGGGCTCCCGCTGCGCTGGATGCGCGGATCGCAGGGTGAAACTGGTCGCCGCCGCCGCGCTGCTGGCCGGGGCGGCGATTGCCTCGGCCGGGGGAGCCCCGGTTAACGATGCGGCGATTACGGGGGCGGGCTTTCCCGCGACTTTGGCGGACTACCGCTTCTTCGCTGACAGCGCCGGGCAAAGACCGGCGGCGGGCGTTACCCCCTATCGCCTGCAAACTCCGCTGTGGACCGACGGGGCGGACAAGCAGCGCTTCGTCTATGTCCCGGCGGGGCAACGGGCGCGGGCGCAGGGCGATGGTTTGCTCGATCTGCCGGTCGGCTCGGCGCTGATCAAGAGCTTCGGGTTCGGCGGCAAACTGATCGAAACCCGCGTCCTGCTGCGCCGTGCGGATGGCTGGGTGGCGCTGCCCTATCAATGGAACGCGCAGCAGAGCGAGGCGAAGCTGGTGCTGGGCGGGGTGCGCCTGCCGGTGACCACCCCGGAAGGCAAAGTGCTGAGCTATGCCATCCCCAACAAGAACCAGTGCAAGGAATGCCACGCACTGAGCGGCGCGGTGACGCCGATCGGGCCCAAGGCGTACAACTTGTCACCCGAATGGCTGGCAGGCTTTGCCAAAGCAGGCCGGCTTGACCGGGCGCCCAAAGTCGCGCGCCGCGTGCCGCGCTGGGAGGACCGCGCCAAAGTCCCCGTCGCACTGGCCGCGCGTGGTTATCTCGATGCCAATTGCGCGCATTGCCACAACCCGGCGGGGGCAGCTTCGAATTCCGGGCTTTACCTCGGCTGGGAAGTCAGCGATCCCGTCCAGCTCGGCGTGGGCAAGCGCCCGGTCGCGGCCGGGCGCGGGTCGGGCGGGCTCGATTTCGATGTGGTGCCGGGCGATCCGGCGCGCTCGATCCTGGCGCACCGCATGGCCAGCCTTGAAGGCGGAGTGGCCATGCCCGAAGTGGGACGCAGTGTGGTCGATCCCGCCGGGCAGGCGGTAGTCGAAGGCTGGATCAGGGAGATGAAGCGGTGAAATCCATTCTGAAAGTGCTCGGCTGGCTGCTGGTGGTCGCCGCCATCACGCTCTACACCTTCCGCGATTCCGATACCGATCCCAAGGCGATGGTGGCCAAATACGGCGCGCCGCCGTCCAAATTCCTCAAGCTGCCCGATGGTCAGATCATCCACATGCGCGATGAAGGCCCGGCGGACGCGCCGGTGCTGGTGCTGCTGCACGGGTCAAACGCAGATTTGCACACATGGGGGCCGTGGACCGACCAGCTCAAGGGCAAATACCGCGTGATCCGGCTTGACCAGATCGGCCACGGCCTGACCGGGCCCGACGCCAAGGGCGACTATTCGCCGCAGGGCTTCGCCAACCGGCTGGCGCAAGTGGTCGATGCGCTGGGGCTGAAGCAGTTCGCGCTGGCGGGCAATTCGATGGGCGGCGGGATCGCGATCCGCTATGCGCTCGACCATCCGGAGCGGCTCTCCGCGCTGGTGCTGGTCGATGCCGCGGGCGCGCCGCAGACCGAGAAGGCCAAGGGCAACCTCGCCTACACGCTGCTCGGCATTCCCGGCGGCAGTCTGGTGATGCAGCAGGTTACCCCGCGATCGATGATCGAAAAGAGCCTGCGCCAATCGGTCGCCAATCAGGCGATCGTCACCGATGCTGCGGTCGATCGGTACTGGGAACTGCTGCGCTATCCCGGCAACCGTCAGGCAACGATGGAGCGCATGGCCCTGCCGCGCGTGCCCTATAGTCAGCAACAGTTCGCACAGCTCAAAATGCCGGTCATGGTGATGTGGGGCGAAGAGGACAGCCTGATCCCGCTCAGTTCGGGAAAGCTGATGGCCAGCCTGATCCCCGGCTCCACCTTGGTGACCTATCCCGGCATCGGCCATATCCCGATGGAGGAAGCCGCCCAGCGTAGCGCGGGCGATCTGGCCACCTGGCTCGCGGCGCGCGGGCTGCCCGGCAAGCCCGGCTGAACTGGACCTCTGCGCCGCGATTCTCTAAGGCTCTGCCCGGACAGGGGATACCATCTCCCGGGGAGTACTGGATTTTGCGCAAACTTGGCCTGATCGGCGGCATGAGCTGGCTGTCGACCCGCACCTATTACGAACACATCAACAAGCTGGTCCAGGCCCGGGCCGGGCAGCGCGCGAGCGCGCCCTTGCTGATCGAAAGTCTGGATTTCAGCGACATGGCCCGGCTTTCCACGCCGGACGAATGGGCCCATGCCGCAGAAGTTCTGGCGGACAGCGCAAAGCGGCTGGAGCAGGCCGGAGCCACCGCGCTGATCATCGGCGCGAATTCGATGCACAAGGTCTATGACAAGGTCGCCGCCGCGGTCTCGGTCCCGATCATCCACATCGCCGAATGCGTTGCCAGCCGAATGGAAGCCGACGGTGTGAAAAAGGCCGCGCTGATCGGCACCCGCAACGTGATGGTCGAAACCTTCTATCGCCAGAAGCTGATCCGGCGCGACATCGAACTGCTGCCCCCGGAAATGCAATTCGTCGAAACGCTCGACCGGATCATCTATGACGAACTGCTGCTGGGCAAGGCCAGCCGCCAGGCCGAGCGTGAGCTCAAGACGGTCCTGACCAACCTGGAACAGGACGGCGCCCAGGCCGTGGTGCTGGGCTGCACCGAGCTGGAAATGATCGTCGATGTCGATGCCAATGTCCTGCCGATCTACGACTGCACCCGGATCCATGCCGAAGCGGCAGTGGACTGGATTTTGGGCGAAGGGTGAGGGAAGCGTTGGTCCACGCCCCTTACGCCTGCGATCCGGCCCATTCGCGCGGCCGGGAGTTCCCGATCGAACAATCACTCGCGCGCGGGCCGCGCAGTGCGTTTCAGCGGGACCGGGACCGGATCGTCCATTCGATCGCGTTCCGGCGGCTGCGGCACAAGACCCAGGTGTTCATCGCGCCCGATGGCGATCACTACCGCGTCCGGCTGACCCACAGTCTGGAAGTGGCGCAGATTGGGCGGGTGATCGCCCGCGCGCTGGGACTGGATGAAGATCTGACCGAGGCGCTGTGCCTGGCCCATGACATCGGCCACCCGCCGTTCGGCCATGCGGGTGAGGACGCGCTGGATGCGGCGCTGCACCAGCATGGCGGGTTCGATCACAACGCCCAGACCCTGCGCACGCTGATGCGGCTGGAAAGCCCCTATTGCGAGCACGAGGGACTGAACCTCAGCTGGGAAGTGCTGGAAGGGCTGGCCAAGCACAACGGGCCGGTGCGGATGGTCGGCTGGGCCCTGGCGGAACTCGATGCGGCCTATCCGCTCCACCTGTCGGAATGGGGCTCGCTGGAAAGCCAGGTCGCGGCGCTGGCGGATGACATCGCCTATGACAACCACGACATCGACGATGGCCTGCGCGCCGGTTTCCTGCAGCTGGAAGAACTGCTGACGCTCGATTTCGTGGCCGATCACTGGCGCGCAATCGAACGCAAGTTCCCCCATGCCCCGCAGGATCGGCGGCTGCGCGAACTGGTGCGCAGCCAGATTGGCTGGATGGTCAACGATTTGATCGGAGAAACCGCCGCACGGGCGCTTGGCATGGCCAGCGTGGCCGATGTCCGCGCTGCACCGCGCGCCACCGCCGCCTTTTCCGCTGTACTGGCCGAGCAGGAACGCCGGCTCAAGGCGTTCATGTACGAGCGTCTGTATCACCACCCCCAACAGCTCGCCACGGCAGAGCGCGCGCGGGCGGTGATGGCGGAATTGTATGCCGCCTTTGCGCAGGATCCGGCGCTGATGGAGCGCGACTGGGAAGCGCGGCTGCCCGCAGCGGAGCCCGCACGCAGCCGCCATATTGCTGACTATATCGCCGGAATGACCGATCGTTTCGCCATTTCCGCCTATGCGCGGATCTATGGCCGCTTGCCAGAGGGGCTGAGCAATGTCTGATGTTACCCGGATCGCGCTGGTCGGGGCCTCCGGGCTGATCGGGCAAAGCCTGATCCGGCTCGCCGTGGGGCGCGGCGATGTGCGGATCATCGCCGTGGCGCGCAGCGAAGTACCTTTGCCCAAAGGCGCGCGGATGGAAGTGCTGGTGGCCGATCCCGAAAACTGGGCCGATGCGATTGCGGCGGCCAATGCCTCGGTGCTGGTCTCGGCGCTGGGCACGACCTGGAAGAAGAGCGGCAAGGATGAAGCCACCTTTCGCAGTGTCGATCAGGAACTGGTGCTGGCCTGCGCCCGGGCGGCGAAGGATTGCGGCATCCGCCAGATGATCGCGGTTTCCTCGGTCGGGGCCGATGCCGGGTCGAAGAACTTCTACCTGCGGGTGAAGGGTGAGGTGGAGCAGCAGCTGGCCAAGGTCGGCCTGCCCCGGCTGGACGTGCTGCGCCCCGGCCTGCTGCGCGGCGCGCGCGGAGAATTGCGCCCGGCGGAACGGGTCGGCATGCTGCTCAGCCCGGTTGCGGACTTGATGATGCTGGGCCAGTACCGCAAGTACCGCTCGATCCAGGCCGATACCATGGCCCGCGCGATCATCGGCCTGACCAGGGAAAAGGCCGCTGGCCGCTTCGTATTCGAGCACGACGCCCTGCTGCGCGCGGCCCGCAAGGGCGAAACCCAGCTTTAGTTCATCCCCGACACCGGGGAGGAATCTCCGCCCCCCATTGACAGCATTAGTCCTGCCATTCATTCCCATAAGCGTCGCTGATCGCGCGGGAGAGCTCCGGTGATTCGTCAGGTTTGACGGTTCACCGGGCGCCGAAGGAGCAACCGCCCCGGAATCTCTCAGGCAAAAGGACCGCGTGGGTCGATAGCGATGCTCTGGAAAGTGGTGCGGCAACGCACCCGCCGAAGGGGTAACCCTGCGTCAGCAGGGGAAAGCTCTCAGGTTTCCGTGACAGAGGGGGTGCCGATTGGCGCCACACCTGTGCGGGAACGATATTAGTGAGCGATACTTACGAAAATTCCGAAGACGAAGCCCCCGGCACCGAAGTGCTGCCGCTGGACGCCTGGCACCGCGCGCGCGGTGGGCGGATGGTGGAGTTCGCCGGGTACTGGATGCCGGTCCAGTACAATGTCGAGGGTGGGGGGATCATCGCCGAACATCTCTGGACGCGGGAAAATGCCGGGCTGTTCGATGTCAGCCACATGGGCCAGCTGGTCTTGTCGGGCGAGGGGCTGGACGCGGCGGTCGAAGCGGTTCTGCCGATTGACCTGGCCACGCTGAAGCCGGGCTCGACGCGCTATTCGCTGCTGTTGGATGAACACGGCGGCGTGCTCGACGATCTGATGGCCTCGCGGCAGACCTCGGGGCTCTATCTGGTGGTCAATGGCGCGACCAAGTGGGATGATATGGGCCACTTGCGCGAACATCTGCCCGACGAGATCAATCTCAACCACCTTGATGACTATGCGCTGCTGGCGCTCCAGGGGCCCAAAGCGGTCGACGCACTGGAGCGGCTGGCACCGGGGGTGGCCGGGCTGACCTTCATGAAGTTCGACCGCTTCGACCTTGCTGGGTGCGAGGCGTGGATCAGCCGCTCGGGTTACACCGGCGAGGACGGTTTCGAGATCTCGCTCCCTGCGAGCGAAGCCGAGCGGATCGCCACCCTGCTGTGCGACCAGCCGGAAGTGAAACCGATCGGGCTGGGCGCGCGGGATTCGCTGCGGCTGGAGGCGGGGTTGCCGCTCTATGGCCATGATCTCGATCCGCATACCAACCCGGCCGAGGCGGGGCTTGGCTTTGCCATCAACAAGCGCCGCCGCGCTGCGGGCGGGTTCATCGGGGCGGAGCAGGTCCTGCCCGAACTGGCAATCGGCAGCGAACGCCGCCGGGTCGGCCTCGCGCTCGAAGGCCGGCAGGCCGCGCGCGAAGGGGCGGTGGTCTATTCGGGCGAGGTCCAGGTCGGCACGGTCACTTCGGGCGGCTTCTCGCCCACGCTGAACCATCCGGTCGCCATGGCCTATATCGGCAACTTCTATGCCTCGTCCGGCACCGCACTCGAGATCGATGTGCGCGGCAAGCGCCTGCCCGCGCGCGTCGTGCCGATGCCCTTTGTCCCCCACCGCTATCACCGCTGAGGAGCTGTCACCGATGACCCGTTACTACACCCAGGACCACGAATGGATCGAAGTCGACGGCTCTGTCGGCACGGTCGGGATCACCGACTATGCGCAGGGCCAGCTGGGCGACATCACTTTCGTCGAACTGCCCGAAGCAGGCGCGGCGCTGGCCAAGGGCGATGCGCCCTGCGTGGTCGATAGCGTCAAGGCCGCCAGCGACGTGTACTCGCCGGTCAGCGGCACCGTCACCGAAGCCAATCCCGCGCTCGCCGATGAGCCGGAACTGGTCAACACCCAGGCCGAAAGCGGCGGCTGGCTGTTCCGCCTGACGCTGAGCGATGCGGGCGAGCTGGCGGGCCTGATGGACCGCGCGGCTTATGATGCGTTTGTGGCGAGCCTCTGACCCCATGCGCTACCTTCCGCTTACCTCCGCCGACCGATCCGCCATGCTGGGCGTGATCGGCGCCAGCACGGTCGATGACCTGTTTGCCGATGTGCCCGCCGCGGCGCGGCTGTCCGGCCCGATTGCCGGGCTGCCCCACCACGCCAGCGAGATGGCGGTGGAGCGGCACATGGCGGCGCTTGCGGCGAAGAATGTCAGCGCCGGGTCGGTGCCGTTCTTTTTGGGGGCGGGGGCATACCGCCACCACATTCCCGCCAGCGTCGATCACCTGATCCAGCGCGGCGAGTTCCTGACCGCTTACACGCCCTACCAGCCGGAAATCGCGCAAGGGACGCTGCAGGTGCTGTTCGAATTCCAGACCCAGGTCGCGCGGCTGTTGGGAACGGACATTGCCAATGCCTCGATGTACGATGGCTCGACCGCGTGCTGGGAAGCCGTGGCGATGGCGGCGCGGATCACGCGGCGCAAGCGGGCGGTGCTATCGGGCGGGCTGCACCCGCATTACGGCGCGACGGTGCAGACCATGGCGCGGTTCACCGGCGATGAGATCACGGCGCGGCTGCCCGAGCTGACCGCCACGCCGGACGACGACGCGCTGATCGCGGAGATCAATGCCGAAACCAGCTGCGTGGTGGTGCAATACCCCGATGTGCTGGGGCGCATTCCTGATCTGGCGAAGATCGCTGCCGCCGCGCAGGCCGCAGGTGCGCTGCTGATCGCGGTGGTGACCGAGCCGGTCGCGCTGGGCCTGATCGAAGCCCCCGGCAAGCTCGGCGCGGACGTCGTGGTGGGCGAAGGGCAGGCGATTGGCGTCGGGCTGCAATTCGGCGGGCCCTACCTTGGCCTGTTCGGTTGCCGTGACAAATTCGTGCGGCAGATGCCCGGGCGGCTGTGCGGGCAGACGGTCGATGCAGAGGGCAAGCGCGGCTTCGTGCTGACGCTGTCGACCCGCGAACAGCATATCCGGCGCGAGAAGGCGACCAGCAACATCTGCACCAATGCCGGGCTCTGCGCGCTGGCCTTCAGCATTCACATGACCCTGCTGGGCGGCAAGGGGCTGAGCGGCCTCGCCCGCGTCAGCCACGCCCGCGCGCGGCAGACGGCGGAGCGGCTGGCGCGGGTGCCGGGGGTCTCGGTGCTCAACCGTGCCTACGTCAACGAATTTACCGTGCTGCTGCCGGGCGACGCGCGCGAGGCGGTACGGCGGATGGCGGACCGGCAGGTGCTGGGCGGGGTCTCGCTCGGGCGGCTCTATCCGGGGGCTCCGGCGCTGGCCAACGCCCTGCTGGTCGCAACCAGCGAATGCACCACGCTGGAGGATATCGAAGCGCTGGGCAGCGCGCTGGAAGGAGTGCTGGCATGAACGCGGTGAACCAGTCCGGATGGCGGCCCGACATGGGCGAAGCGGCCCCGACGAGCAATGCGACCGCCAGCGGCGACCGCGCGCTGATGCTGGAAGAGGCGCTGATCTTCGAACTGGGCCAGCCGGGCACTTGCGGGGTGGACATCGACGATCCGGACCTGTCACCGCTGGACGCGCTCGGCCCGCATCTGCGCGCCGAACCGCTCGCGCTGCCCGGCCTGTCAGAGCCCGAAGCGGTGCGGCATTACACGCGCCTCAGCCGCCAGAACTATGCGATCGATCTGGGGCCGTTCCCGCTGGGATCCTGCACCATGAAGCACAACCCGCGGCTCAATGAGAAGGTCGCGCGGATGGCGGGCTTCGCCGATCTCCACCCGCTCGCCCCGCAGCAAAGCGTCAGCGGCGCGCTGGAAGTGATCAACCAGCTGGCGCACTGGCTGATCGAACTGACCGGCATGCACGGCGTGGCGATGAGCCCCAAGGCCGGGGCGCACGGCGAGCTGTGCGGCC
>CAZKAX010000016.1:0-44672 GCA_964550775.1 uncultured Novosphingobium sp.
TGAGGATACGGTTCTCTAAGCGCCGGCGTTCATTCTCGCGCGCCAAATCTGCCTGCGGTGCTGATACCAGATCGGTTGGCCGATACTCCGATATCCACTTGCCCAGCGTCGACAATCCAACGCCCAGGTCAGCAGCAACACGCCGCCGTGACAATCCGCTGGTCAAAGCAATCCGGACGGCCTCTTGCTTGAAATCTTCTGCATGCTTCATCATCTCTTCGGTCTCCTTGTATGAGTGTTTAACTCTCAAGTGATCGGCACAAAACCGTTACAAGTCCACAGCGTATTAAGCTTGAGAAAGGCTTGGCAGTCAGGCAATCATGCAGCCGCAGGCGGGCGGTTTGCACCAGAGCGCCGTATCCGGCGCTAGCCATACCAAACCAGGGCTGGAGCTTTTGACTTTGCACATGATCAGATGGCGTTAGACAGGCGGCTCCGAGTGCTCAACGTAGTCGATGACCTGGCATGGGAGTTGACGTGACCCCTTAAATTCCCTCCATTTATAATTGGAGTCCGGGCCTTAAGAGAAGGACGGACGATGAAGCGATCACGATTTACAGAAGAGCAGATTATAGGTGTGCTTCGGGAGGCAGAGGCCGGCGCGAAGACGGCCGACCTTGCCCGTCGACACGGGGTATCGGAGGCGACGCTTTACAACAGGAGGGCTAAGTACGGCGGCCTGGAAGTATCCGAGGCCAAGCGTCTTCGAGCGTTGGAGGATGAGAATGGTCGGCTTAAGCGACTGCTAGCGGACGCTATGTTGGATAATGCAGGTCTTAAGGATCTGCTGTCAAAAAAATGGTAACGCCCGTCGTTAAACGCGACGCGGTTGCTCATCTTCAGGTTTTTCATGGGATGAGCGAACGGCGGGCGTGTCAGGTGCTTGGCGCTGATCGAACGACTATACGTTATTGCTCCCGGCGTGCCGATGATGAGGATCTTCGCGAGAAGCTGCGCGCTCTTGCGCAGCAGCGCCGCAGGTTTGGTTATCGCCGCCTGCATATGCTGTTGCGGCGCGACGGCATCGCGATCAACCGCAAGAAGACGCAGCGGCTATACCGAGAGGAAGGCTTGACCGTGCGGCGGCGCAAGGGACGCAAACGCGCGGTGGGCGCTCGTGCGCCGGCTCCAGTGGCGGCACTGCCCAACCAGCGCTGGAGCCTCGACTTCGTGCATGACCAGCTGGCGAGTGGCCGCCGGTTCCGGGTACTCAACGTGGTCGATGATGTGACGCGCGAGTGTCTGGCAGCAGTTCCTGATACCTCGATCTGTGGCAAACGAGTGGTACGCGAACTGATCGATCTGATCGCCGTGCGCGGCAAGCCTGGCATGATAGTCAGCGACAATGGAACTGAGCTGACCTCAAATGCCGTGCTCGAATGGTGTGGAACCGCCAAAATCGATTGGCATTATACGGCCCCGGGAAAGCCAACCCAGAACGCGTTCGTTGAGAGCTTTAACGGGCGGATGCGTGATGAACTGCTTAATGGGACGCTGTTCACCAGCCTCGATCATGCCCGCGAGAAGATCGCTGCATGGGCTTGGGATTATAACACCCAGCGGCCTCACTCCTCGCTCGGATACGCCACCCCGGCGGCCTTTGCGGCCGAACTGAAAAAGCAAGGGGCTGCTTCGCTCCGCATAGCCGGAGGCTACGCTACGCAGCCCCTTGCTTCACCTGCCCCGCTGGGCAACAACGATGCCGAGACTCTAATCGCAACTGGATGAAGGTTGGGGGTCACGTCATCGGGGTTTCGCAATCTGTTGAAATTCCAAACGATATATAACTTTAGATCAGGAAGATAATCTCGAACAGTCCGACCTTTGTGCGAGGCGTCCCTAGAAATTGCCTGCCAATCTGCCGATCCGGGACGCAATGAGATTCCAGGGGGCTAACTGCGGGTTGCGGTGTCGGCCATGTGAACAGTTCTTTTACTATGGAACGATATATACCATCCCGAATGTTCGGGGACACGCTTTGTTGCACATCTGGTCGATCATGACTCGCATTGGCAACCTGGGCTCGTTCCGCCGGGCGCTCCGCGCATCCACTGCAGCGTTGTTTGTCCTCGGATCCTCTACTGCCGCCCACGCCGAACGCGTTTCTGTCACAGGCAGGGCCGAAGCCATAATCGTAACCCGGCTTAGCTTGGTTAAAACCGATGACCTCAACTTCGGGAAGATTGTTGCCGGCACCGCGGCGGGGACTGTCACGGTTACTCCTGCAGGCTCGCGGTCGGCAACGGGCGGCGTTCGCCTTGCTGGGACAGGGGCGCAACCAGCTGCGTTTTCGGGATACGGATTTCTGAACCAGACCGTCTCAATCTCGGTCAACAGCAACACGCCTGTCGTTCGGCGCGTTGGCGGATCAGAGACCATGCAGTTTGACACCTTTATCATTGGCAGCACCCCGACCGCCCAATTGACAACGGCACCTCTGGCGTTCCGGATTGGCTCAACAACCGGAATGTTCGCATTCCCAGTCGGTGCCACCTTACGGGTCAAAGCACGGCAAACGCCTGGCCTTTACACAGGCAGCTTCAGCGTGACGATCAACTACCAGTAGAACCTGGCTCCCTTTGGATAGGGTAGCTTTCGGCAATGACCGAGCAAGGACATCCCTGATCAAAACTGACGGTCGACAGGCGTGACCTCCAGCATTTCTCCAGCTGGGATTCAGCTCCGAGCCGCTTTGCTGCGCATGAGCGCTGTAGGAGCAGTGGACCGTGTAGCAGAACCCGCAGAGCGCAACGAAGTTGCCCCATGCCTAACCGGTCCTGAAGCGAACGCCGAGCGCCGCCAGTGTTACTTTGCGAAGGGATGTGTGCGTCTTTCCCGGTTGCGGTTCTCGGCCCAGGCTGCGATCCAGACCCGGGCATGGGCGAGGCTGAAGGGCAGCGTCACTTTGAGTAGATCGTCGGGCATGCCGTCGGTAACGGTCTCGACGATGATAACTGGTCTGCCAAGCTGGCCAATCGGCTCGGTCCGCTCCTGCACGATCAGGCGACCCGAGATTGAGGTGTCTGGCGCCGCTGCCGGGCACACCCAGGCACGTCAACGGCTACGTTGGGCCTGAGGAACCGCCGCGCCGACGCCGTCTGGCCATGTACGAAATCGAAACTACAGCGCCGGTTCGGCAGGGTACAGGCCAACCTACTGAATCTGGGTCCGGAACGAGACGGTAAAGCTCGGTGGCGATCCCGAAGAGCCGGCCATCGCGCCCTTCGGATTGATGCAGACAAATTTGATCGCAGGATCGTAGGCCGCAACCGGGGAGTATGTGCAGCTCGCAAAATTTGAAGGCGCGCTGCCAGCATTGGAGTAGCGGACATCGGTACTGGGTGTGAACGTCAACCCGCTCGAGGTTGTTCCTTGCGTCAAACTTGGTGCCGCCGCCGAACCGACGGCGATTTGCGGTGGCAAGGAGTCGATAATGAACACGCTGTTAGTATCGACTGGATTTGGCCCGGTATTTTGCACAGTAATCGAATAGAGAATCACTGCTCCGGGAATGGCCTTTGGATTGGTGGTTCCGTTCACAGGATCTGACGACGCGAGTGATGCCTTGCTCGCAACAAGCGTCGCATTCGTGGCCCGTTTGGTATTGAGGATCGTGCAGTTTATCACGTCGCCCATCTGCGGAGTGACGACACCCCCAGGGGCGGCTGGTAAAGAGGTTGTAGAGGATGCAGCTGCATTGGAACAACTCATGGACGACGTATACTGGGTGAGGCTTGTCGAGCCCTCCCCGGCTTCCGAAAACGAGTATACAACGCCAGGCGTGCCTTGAAATTGAGGTGTCGTACCGGTCGTAACCGTCGCTCCTGTACCAGTGGTTGTGGCAGTTGCGACAACGGCCGAACCGGCCTTGATGTTCATGACGAATTGGTCTGCAGCGAACTGGCGCCCGGAGGCTGCGAGGCTCTTGGCAAGTCTCAAATGAGGATAGGGTGTTTCGGTAAAGCTGCAGGACACATTGTCGCCGAATTGCAGAGCGCCGAAGCTGTAGCTCGTTGTAAGCACTCCGACGGGAAGAGTGGTCGAAGATCCACCGACTGCATTCGTGCAAGTCAGACTGGATCGATAGTGGCTGATCGTCGAAACGCTCCCGGGCGCCATCGTTTGGCTCAACGTCAGCGGGATCGCTGCCGTGCTTGACAACGCAGCTGCAACGAATGGCCCCAAACTTGCTCCGCTAGTTGTTCCGGAAGCCATGTTCGAGCCAGAGCCGGTAGCTTTGATTGCAAAGTTAAATTGATCGGCCGGATCGGCGCGCGCCTGTGAAATTTGGGTGTTCAGTCGGATCGATGCAAACCTCACAGCGAACATGACGCCTTGTAGCCCGCCGCCAACCAAGGTGGAAACGACCTGGCCCGGATTGGTAGAGCCGACCACATAGGCGCCAACATAGCCAGCTGCCCCATTTTCCAAGAAAGTCGTGGAGCCGATACCAGAGTAAGTCGGATATGATGCGCCCGAAATGGGCCCTGCCTGGTCAAGCATTTGCCAGCTTCCACCATTAGTCTGGAACTGCAGACTTTCGCCCTGATTGCTTGATTCCCCGTCGGCGGCAACAAGCATATAATTGGCGATGCTTCCGGAGGTCGGGGGCGTCAGAGTGATCGCGCTAATGGTAATCGACGTCGTGCCAGCCGCAGTTTGATACAAGATCGGCTTGCCGGAAATTCCCATGAAGGCTGTATTGCCTATCGCTGCGCCTGACCAAGATGGGGAAGCAGATCCTACCAGACTGGATCCTGTAACCTTGAGGTTGAAGGTCATGACAGTGCCGTCAGTCAAAGTGTATGAAAAGTTCTGACCGCTTGCCTGACGCGCCGTTGCATCTCGAAAGCCAGAGAAATCCAACCAGCAATATGTTTGCCAATTTGACGGTCCGGTGGAGCCTTGTGAGGTTGCATAAGCGCAGTTCGCAGCACTGGCAGGGCTAGAAAGCGCGAAAATCGCGAAATGCGCGAAGATCATCCAGAATACGCGTTTGATGGTTCGAAAACACATAAGTGAATCACAGAAACTCTCACTGCCCAGCGATCTGGCTACGCGAAAATCCCTAGGATCAAATTAAGGACAATCAGGCGCCGATTTCAGCTGCGAACGCGGCTTGAACAGAGACAAACTGGTATGACGGTCTTGATCCCGTCTCCCGGTCATGATCGGCATGAGCGTCTGGGGATGGCACTGTGGCGCCTCAGCTGGGCACATTACAAGAATCGCATGACATAGACGGAATCTCAGCTTTCAGCAGCGCGGTTTCGAGGTTGCCGCTGCATCGGCAAGGGTACGATCGGGCCTTCGAGGGTGATGGGCCGAACCGTGTTTCGAACGATCGATGTGCTTGGTTGCAATAGGGCGACTGCGCACACCGACGTTTCAAATTTCAATCCTTCCTGTCGCGGAAAGCGAGCGAGCGTCCAAAATCAAACCTGTGGTCCTGGTGCTGCTATCGGCGGCATTCTCGAATGCCACCGAAGCTCCAATTTGACATTCAGCAGACAGGCGCCTTCGGATTGGTCCCAAGGGGGCCTCGCCGATCGACGACGGTGATCCGGCGCGATTTGGCTTCAATCACGAGGCGTTCAAGTACGCCGTTGCCGGGGAAGGCGATCACGTAACGCGGATCGAGCGAGAGCATCCGCTCATTACGCTTGAAGCCAGCGCGGGCGCCAAGCCGCGCATCGAGCGAGAAGCTTACTTGTGGGACATTGCGTCGCTCTGCCCAGGATGATGCCAGACGATCGCTGCCTTTGGTATCGCCGCCGTGGACCAGGACCATGTCAGGGACACGGTCACGAACCTTGTCGAGCGCCTTCCAGACATTATTGGCAAAGGTCAGCGCATCGGCCTCGCTGGCATGGCCGGAGCGTCCACCGGCGAAGACGACCGGCGTGCCTTCGGGCATCGCCGCGCGGCGCTTGGCCTCGCTCCGAGCCCGCAGGAAGTCGCGTCCCTCAACCAGCGCAGAGGTAATCATGGCACTGTGGTTCAAGCGTGAACTCGAAACGGGCTTCCAGGACGATCCGAATTCGTTGAGGTAGAGGCTAGCTGCAACCTCGCGCATTTCCTCGAGCGCCAGCATTGCGCCTTCGGCGCATTGCGCCCGCTCGACCTGGGTTTCGAGTTCATGGGTGTGGATCTCGGAGCCATCGGCGGTCGCGACAAGCGCCCGTACCTCGTCCGTGGCGCGGTCGAGCGCAGCGGATTTGCGCGCTGCGGAGCGATGAAAGAGATTGACGAAAGCCCAGCCCAGATCCTCGGCGTCAGTTTCAAGCGCAGTACCGGACACAAGTGCGAACAGGTCGGACCAGACCGCGTCAAGGGTCTGGATCACAGCTTCACGAACCGGAAAATCGCTGCTCGAAACCGGAGCTGGACCAATCGAAAAACCGGCAAGATCAAGACCAGCAAGCTGATCGGCAAATGTGGTATGCATGGTTGTCCTCCTGACTGACGTAAGGCTGACCCGCCGCTTGGTGGCTGCGCCAGCGAGAGCCCGTCAGGGCCATTGATGGGAGGACCCGCGCACCGCAGGGGAACCCGCTTGGACAGGCTGGCGCGGGCAGGCCAGGTCCCACCGGGACCGGCCAACACGGGCCTGCCCAAGCCGGGTTGCGCGGGTCCACCGGCTGGCCCAGGGCCTCTCTCGCTTCTGACGCAACCATCTGCGGGCGAACCGCTGCCCGGTCAGGGCATCCA
Organism: uncultured Novosphingobium sp.; assembly: GCA_964550775.1. GTDB lineage: Bacteria > Pseudomonadota > Alphaproteobacteria > Sphingomonadales > Sphingomonadaceae > Novosphingobium. The sequence continues at coordinate 6,712 of CAZKAX010000016.1, forward strand.
GTGATACCGCCGCATCGGTAAGGCTTGCTGGTCCTGCGGGTCAGGTGAGGCCGAAATCGGCTCCGGTGAAGACAAAGCGGTGCTCCGACGGGAAAGCGGCCAGTGCAGTGAGGCGGCCGCCTTCGAAGCGCAGGTGCCAGGTTCGGCGGATCGCCGGCTGGACCGCGGCAAAGGCTTCGGGCGCAAGAACGACGATATTGTGGCCGCCTGCCGGATCGCGGACCGAGTGGGTGCGGATCAGCATGGCCCCGGCCTCGCGGGCCGCATGACCAAGCTCCTGACAGGCGGAATAGTCGATCGGGTCGGTCCACTGCGCAGCATGCGCCGCAAACGGGTCGCGGGTCAGATCGATCGCGTGCGCCGTTGCGATCTCGGCGGTGAAGCTCGTGTGCTCTGTCGTCGCGGAAGGCGGCATGAACCCCGGCGAGCGCAGATAGAAGCGCAGGCGCCAATAGGCTGTCTCGGCAATCGCAGTGGCTTCAGCTTCGCTGGCGTAGAAGATGCCTGGTCGTTCATCGGCCCGGCGAAACCGGCTGGCCGTGCCATGGCCGTAGCGAAACGGAGAGGCGAGCAGGTCATGGAGGCCGCGCGCGGCCCGGGGCAGATCGGGCTTCGCTGCTTCGGCGAGCACTTCGAGCCGGGCCTGATCCTCAAGACTGTCCGCTAGCCGGTTGGTCGATATCCGGTGCTGGGTCTCGACCAACCGCCAGACCTTGCCGCTATAGGCGCGCAGCTCAGACGCGAGCGCGGTGGGCGTCCACATAATCGCACACAATGATGAGGCCCTTGAAGCTGTCGATCAGGTCGAGCGGACGGGCGTCCAGATCGAGATTGGGCGTCTCCAGCCAGCGCCGCGAAGCGAGATCGTCGCTGCCCATCAGCGCGTCGAGTCCGCGGAACAGGCGCAGCAGGAACTGCCCGGCCTCGAACGACTTCGAAGCCGGATCGAGCATGGTTTTGCCGCCCTTGAGTCGCGAGACTGTTGCCGGGGAAAGCCCGAGCACCTGGCCAAGCTTGGGGTTGGAAAAACCCCAGAAATCGGCGATCCTCGCAATCGCCGAGGATAAAATCTGTCCATCGGAGCGCTGAGGTTTGGTCGCAAGGGTTGCCATGGCCAGTCCTTTCAAATGATGCGTATAGACATAAACCATTCATTTGAACAAATTCTGAATCACCCGGCAGCACGCTTGCGATAGACCCCCTCCCCGTTCGACATGTGCCCAAGGCAGTCATAATCACCAAACAGTGCGTCGAATCTTGGCGCAATCTGGGCCAGCCAGTGCTGTGCTCGCGGTGATCGCGCGGTGTGCCATTCGGCATCCCAATAAGCGCTGTCATCGCGCTCTGCGATCCAGACCGCAACTAGCCCGCCATAGACCGAGACACCGAAGTCCGCGAACGTGTTGCGCAGAAGTATCCGGTCCTCTCGCCCGCGCCAGCCTGTATGAGGAACAAGCGAGGGAAAGGCGGCGGCGGCCCGCTCACTGAGGTCATCGCGTAGCCATTTATATTCGAATTCCCAGTCGTCGTCGTTTTCGGTCTCGAGGACCGTGAACGCCACCAGAGCACCGCAGGGATTGCTAACCGATCTGCCCATGGCGTCCTCCTCAAGCTGCAAGTGCGGTATCGCCGGCGGCGGATGCGGCTTCGTCAGGCACGGCCCTTCCCCCCAGCCTCAGCAGCAGACTGGACGCTTCCTCGGCCTTGGCAGCTGCGGTCAGGATTGCACGGTCATCATCGCGCAGAAGTTTGAGCCAATGGTCGATGTAGCTCGCGTGGTGATCGAGATGCGCCACCGGTAGGCCAAGTTCAGCGCCCAGCATGGCGCTTGAAAGCTCGGCGATCAGTTCTTCGACAGCATAGGCAGCCGTGCCGAACCGGTTCCTGAGATCGCGCGCGAGGCGGCTGGAGTGCCCGGTCCAGTGCGAGAGCTCGTGCGCAAGCGTGGCATAGTAGTGATCAAACCCGGAGAACAGGTGCGCAGGCGGCAAAGTCACGCGGTCCGCGAGCGGCTCATAATAGGCCTCGCTGCCCTGTTGCCTGAGGTTCACCGGGACCTTACCGAAGAACGTATCGAGCTCGGCTTCGCGTCCTTCAGGTTCGACCAGTTCGAGCGAGGTTGCAGGATGGAACTGTTCGGGCAAGCCTTCGACCTGATCCGCGTTGAACACCGGATAGGCCTTCAGGACCCGGCGGGCCTCATCAGACTTTTCGCCGGTCTCTGGAGCTTCCACCTCCTTGGTGTAGCTCTTGTAGAAGATTGCTATGGTCGATTTCTCGCCCTTCTTCACCTGAGCGCCGCGGCCTTTCGCCTGATTATAGGTCATCCAGTAGGGCGAAGCGTAGCCGGACATGTCGGCGACCATCCACAGCCAGAACACATTCATCCCGCGATAGGGAATGCCGCAGGCCCGCAAGGGCCGCGATACCGGGATCCCGCGCCAGGGCTGGATCCATGGCTTGGTTCCGGCTTCGAGCCGGGCAATGATTTCCTGGGTGATCCGGGTGGCGGGCGAGAGACCGCCCGACGAATGCTTGCAATAGGCCATGAAAGAGCTCCTGATCCGACCTTCCAGCACATTCGCCGGTCAGGTCCGTTCAGGCCCAAGCCCTCTCCACTCTTCCCGAGTGGCAATTGGGATCGCTCAGTCGCTCGGCCTGGCCTGCGGCGCCGGAATGCCGGTGCCGCAGGCCGGAGGGCGATCAACCGTTGAGGCGATCCTTAACCGCCTTGGCGGCGGCAAAGGTCAGCTTCTTGGACGCAGCGATCTTGATGGTCGCACCAGTCGAAGGATTGCGGCCTTCGCGTTCTGCGCTCGCCTTGACCTTGAACTTGCCAAAGCCGTTGATGGCGATTTCGTCACCGCTCGCAGCGGCTTCGGCAATCGCCGCGAAAACTCCATCGACAACCTTGCGGGCATCGGCCCTGTTCAGGCCATTGGCGTCGGCGATTTTTTCAGCGAGGTCAGCATTGTTCATGGGAAGTCGGTCCTTCGTTGGATGGATGGCGGGTGGTAGGACCATTGCGCGCGACAACCCAAGGTACGCGGCGGCTTTTCCACATTTTCCAGTAACAACAAAGGAAGCGGCCCCTTGGGCAAAGCCAAGTGACCGCTTCACAGGGTACGAGTTGTCTGCCTGTCAGGAGGAGGTCAGGCAGCCAACTCGCGAGGGGTCGGATTGTCATCGTTGGCGCCCTGGGTGCCGGGGGCCGGATTGTCGGTCAGCTCACCAATCTCTGCTTCCGAGCGTTCGGCGGCGTTCACCTGGGTGCCGGCAAAACGCATGACCTCGGGCACCCACGCCAAGGCGCGTTCGCGCACTTCGACCTCGGTAATGTAGGTCCCGGCAAAAACGCGCTCGGCGCTTTCAGCGAGATCACCCTTCTTGACCGAGGCGAACCGGCTCGCAAGATCCGGACCGCCGACGTCGGACAAGGCATCGAGAATCACCGCCTTGGGCACCCGGTCGAAGTAGTTCGCCGCGGTGGGGCGCCACCACGCCGCCATATCGATCCCGATCAGGCAGCCGAGATGATCGTGAAGCGCGATACTGCGCTCACCCACCATGTTGAGACTGGCTTCGAGCGTCCGGCAAATGACGAAGCCAAGCCAAGCGGTACGGGCGTCGTCGCCAAGCGCGCGGAAGCTATCGAATCGCGCCGACACGGTGTCTCCACTGCGCCAGCTTTCGTCGAGGGCTGACTTGAACTCGGCAAGTGACGCACTCGCTGCTGCATCCTTGGCTTCGAACCCGATGATCGGTCCTGCCGGAGTTCCACCCCGCAGTGTCGTAGCGACGCGGGCACGGTAGTCCAATGCATCGGCATCGGCGAGCGTGAAGACCATAAGATCGAGCGCGAGGCCCGGATCGAAAGCCAGGTGAAGCGCGAGGACGTCACGGCGCTGCATCGCGAGCTCATCGACCAGGCGCTTTGACAGAGCCGCGCGGCGCTTGCGTTCGGCATTCGCTTCGGAAACGATCTCGATTCCGCCGTCTTCGCACGAAGCTTCCACCTGCCGCTGCCCATAAAACACCGGTTGGAGAACGGGGGTTCCATCGCGCGACAGGACAAGGATCATCCCAGCCTCAGCTTTGAGTTCGGGCGCGAGCACCGGCGGGCGGGCGCGGATATTCTGGCATTCGCGCTCGATCGCTTCGATGGCCTTCTCGGCTGCCGCGACGGCGTCTTCAGCGCTCCCCTCATCCTCCAGCACCGCAGCGTGCTGGTCATAGGATGCATCGAGAACATCGAGCCGGGTAAGTTCGGCTTCGGTCAGCGGTGCAGGTTCGGCCGGCAGCCGGACCAGTCCTTCGATGAGGTCATGGCTAGCGTAGGGATCGAGCGTCGGCTTCACCCAGGCCAGACCCTGCTCGGCGGCGAGAGCGGCGGCCTGCTCGTTCATCTTTGCAGTAGCGAGCGTTTCGAGCAACGCGATGTCGGCCCAGGCCTCACTGTTGTCATCGTCGAACAGTTCGCGTTCGATCCGCCCGCCCGCAGCGAGATAAGCATCGCGCCCGACCAACCGGGCCCGCGGGTCACTGGCCCGTACCGTGCCCGAAAGCACCATGCGGCGGATCGAGTCCGGATTAGGCGCATAGTAGCCAATTGAGACCTGCTCGAAGACCCGGGCCTGGATCTGCTGGTCCGACGTCGCGCCATAAGCCTTGGCGAGGTCGAGGGTGATCACGCCCGATGCCAATGCTTCCAAGACGACCGGTGCGAGCGCGGCGAGGCGCAGCCGCCCTTCAACGAACCTGACGGTCAAACCGAAGCGGGACGCCACCTGTTCAAGGCTGACGCCTGCATCGATCAGAGCAGCGAAAGCCTGGGCCTCGTCTGCCGGGTTCATCGCCAGGCGGTGGAAATTCTCGGCAAGACTGGTTTCGATGGCAACTTCAGCAGTGTCATCGAGAACCAGACAAGTCACTTCGTGATCCTTGGGCAGAACCTTGTCATCGGCCAGAGCCAGCATCGCCTTGCGGCGGCGCTCACCAGCCTCGACCTCAAACTTGCCCTTGGCTCCGGGGCGCACGATGAGATTCTGCAACAGCCCGCGGGCTGCGATGCTGGCTTTGAGTTCAGCATCGGCCATCGCATCGGCATGACGGCGGACATTGCGCGGCGAAGCGACAAGTTTGTTGAGCGGGATCGTTTTGATCATGGAACGTACTCCTGACTAGCGAACCAGGCACGCCGACCATCGACGCCTCACTGGCTCATCAGGTGAAAGCTCCCTCCCCTCTTACATGCATGGATCGCGCGACCCTTCTCAGCTCAAGCCACTGGCTTCAAGCCAATTTCATGTGGGCGCTAAAATGCCAATCGTCGCCCATCAACAATCAGGCCAAAAAGTGCGTAGCCAGAAATCTTAAGCCGAATTTTTCGATCTTTCCCGATCGATAAAGTATCGGCTCTAAATCGAAAATGCGGGCTATCAGTCGATACGCAGGAGACATTCACGCACTGCAGCCAAACCTGCTTCAGTCAACTGCACATTGGCAACTCTTCGATCTGATTCTTCGGCATATCGCTCTACAAGCCCTTCGCCTTCAAGCACTGCCATCCAGCGTAAACCGGTGGTTGGGGGCACTGATCCGGCATTGGAGGCACTGGTCATTCTGACTTTTCGTCCACGGACAGCAGAGATAAACAGATCAAGCAGGATGTCCCACGCGGGTTCGCCAAGGAGCTTGGAAGGCAGGACTTTCTCACGCTTGCGGCGACCTCGGTAGATTCTCTCAGCCTTTAACACCAACGCGGAATCACCTTCAGCTGCTCCACCTTTGGGTTGTGCAGTGTCACGTTGAACAAGATGCTCCTCGCCCTCCCAGCGGACAGCAAAATCAAACAACTTTGTCGAGATTTCTCGCAAGACGGTGAAGCGCGATTCGTCTTGCCTTTCCTCACCCATCGCAGTCTCCCATCTTGGGGTTCGCTCGAATTCTCTAAACATTCAAATTTATGGTAGAAGTTGCCCTCGACATACCCGAGCACTATACTGCTATCATTTTATCTATTTCAATGCTATGAGCCTGAATTTTAGCGCGCAGTTCGGATTCTATCCGCGCTTCAAGACCGCCTCTGTTGGGCGGTGACTTGCGACATTCATCGGCCAAGGCGGAGAGCGCCATTGAAAGATAGGCCCCCGTTACGCTCAATTTGCTCAAATCAGTCAAAGCAAGGCTTTGCTGAATGCTGGCTTCCAGAATCGCGATCACATCGCTGGATCGAAGTTTTCTGCCCATATCGCTGGCTCCATCAAGAAGCCCCATTCCCAGCTCTTGCTGCCATATCCGGCGACGCGTTACAAATTCTAGTTACCGGATGATAGCCGTGAGACTGACATAGGATTGATAACGATACGCAATAATTAGACACGTTCCCCTGCGCCCACGGCATCCTAGCTATGGGGTCCATTGCGAATCTGATTTGCCTCAGATTGATATGGCGAGCACCCCGACAAAATGAGCCTGGCAACCACGGCAGGCCGCCAGGCTCTTGGGGGTGTAGTGGGATCTCCTCGAGAGACCGCCACTCCAAATCTGTTTAGGTTAATTCCGCTAACGATCTAACTATCGAACTATGGGCAATTTCACCTATTCAAGGTGCAAACCAGCAAGCTGCGCCCATTAAATGCCTTGGTCAGGAACAGATGCGAACAAGGATTCCACCGCCATTTGAGCGTGTGCCGCTGCTACTATCTCGCCAGCGTCATCTAATCTTGCAAGCAATTGAAGCAAATCGACATGCAACTGAAGCAAATCATCAGGTAATTTTGCTGTCTCACCCATAGCGCGAACCTCTTTTTTCAATCCATAGGTGATTACACAGGTGAAGGCTAGTCAGTTACGCCAAGGTAGTGGATGAATGGGACAACCAGATCAGATACAATTTCTAAATTGCGCAAACGACCGAAAGCCTGTAATCTTATTACTCAAACACCGCGACGGAGCGCTGCGTGAACCAACAACCGATTGATACCGCACCTCCTGATGCAGCGACGCAGGCAGATGCATCAGCCCTAATCGACGCAATTCTGTCGATGCGGCGCAAGCGCGACTCGCTGTTTGGTTCGGACCTGTTTGGTGACCAGGCATGGGACATTCTGCTCATATTGTTTGCAACATCGAATCGGGGGCTCGGACTATCGCTTGACACGCTTACATCTAAGCTAAGCGGCTCACCCGAGGTGACCAAGCGCTGGCTTCTTGTCTTGATTGAACGCGGGTACGCCAGCGCATCGCCTAGTATACCCACAGTCTATCAACTGACCGAGGTCGGAAAAAGAAAAATGCGCATCATGCACTCATCTTTCTAGAATTTCCGGAGAATAGATTTCATTCTGGCCGTTCCATTTGATTTATTTTCGAAATAAAAATTCGCGTGCAACCGCATTTTTGTGAGTTATTTCTTATTCTGCACCTCATCCATCAGATATTATTACGCTATCTCAATCATAGATGATAAAATCGAAACGGCTTGCGCCAATGGCACGAACAGCCGGGTCTGATAGCGAATGATTTCGGTGAAGCAGCCATGAGCCTTGTACCAGTCAAGCCGCGCCGCCGACCAACCGGCAAGTTCAAGTCGCTGCGTCCCATTGACCAAACTGCGCTTGAGCATGAGAGCTTCGCGCGCTTTGATCTGGATCGGACGACCTGCGGCAAGCACGGCATTGACGACATGCTCGGCAGAGAACGCCTGATCATTTTCGAGGCCTAGAGCCTGGCAAAGCTTAGGGACACAGTGCAGCGGCACCTCGCGACCAAGCAAAGAGGTGCCATCACGCGCCGAGATCCGGCTGACGCGAACGAAGTCTGAGGGTAGTTTGTCCCAGACCGGCAACAATAGCCCGGTGGCGAGATGCATGCGCTCGCGCTTGTGGCTGGAAACAGCTTCTTTGACTTCGTCCTGCCAGTGCCGACGAAACTGTACCGGATCGACCCGCTCCCAGCTGCTTTCATCGAGCTGCTCGGCGGTGAGATGGCTGCACTTCAGTGGCCGGACCAGTTCGAAGCGGGATATCCGCCTACCGTCATCTGTAAGGAGGCTTCGAGCGGGCACCAGAAGGCCAATCCGGTCAGACCTGCAGTTGCGCAGATACAGTTGCGATTTGCCGGACAAGCCATAGAGCTTGTCCAGGCGCGCCAGTGTCAAGGGTTTCAGCGCGCGCGCGATCTCGATCTCCAGAAGGTGGGTGGTCGCCCCGGAGAGTTCATCGGTGCGCAGCAAGGTGTCGGATAGCACCTCGAAGTGCTCGACCGCGATAGTTTCGACGCCAAGATCGAGCGTGCCTGCCTGCCGTGCAGCGTCGATCCGCGCTTCGACCAGCCCCAGGAACTCATCGAATATGCCGTTCTGGAGCGCAATCGGCAGCGCGAGGATGCGATTGAGCCAGCGTTGGATTGGCGGAAGATCATCGACCATCGATCCGTCCGGGCCTTCGATCCTGAGGCCAGTCAGTTCCTCGAACAGCGCAAGCGAAACAGCCTCAAGTTTGCCGCCAAACAGCAGGCCAAACCAGCGATGAAGCGCTTCCTTGGCGTAGCTACTCTCGAGGTTGTCAGCCGGATCGAACAGATTCTGACCGCCGGTCTGGCGCTGTCCGCGGGTGAGAGCGCCGAGGCTGTCGAGCCGCCGCGCGATAGTCGAAATGAACCGGCGCTCGCCGCGCACATCGGTCGTCACGGGGCGAAACAGCGGTGCTGAGGCCTGATTGGTGCGGTTGGTTCGGCCAAGGCCCTGGATCGCAGCGTCGGCCCGCCAACCCGGCTCGAGCAGGAAGTGAATCCGGCGCGCCTGGTTCCGGGCGGCCAGGTCAGCGTGATAGCTGCGGCCGGTGCCGCCGGCATCTGAGAAGACCAAAATCTGCTTGGTCCCATCCATGAACGCTTGAGTTTCGGAAATGTTGGCCCGGGGGCTGCGCGATTGGAGCATCTGGCGCCCATCAAGCCCGACAATCAGGCGGCGGGTGCGGCCTGTGACCTCGGCAACTGCATCGACCCCAAACCGCTCGATGATCGCATCGAGCGCTATAGCGATCGGCGGGAGCGCGCAGAGTTGCTCGATCATGCGGTCGCGGGCAGCAAGCGCCGAACGGCATAATACGGGTGCGCCCGTGTCGTCGGTCATCGGCTCGGAGCGTGGATTGCCGTTCTCGTCGATGAACACCCCCATGAGCCGGACGGGAAAGCTCTTGGTAAGGTAGTCGATCACGTATTCGCGGGGGGAAAGGTCAACATCGAGCAGTTCACGTTCGGCATCAGTGATGTCAGCGAGCCGGCGTTTTAGCATGGCTTCCGCGGTCGAGACGAGTTGCACCACCACGGCGTTGCCTTCAGAAATTGCAGTCTCGATTGCGGGAAGCAGGCTCGGTAGCTTCATTGAGAGCAAGAGTTGCGCAAAGAAGCGCTGCTTGGTGCCCTCGAAGATCGAGAGAGCCGCAGCTTTGGCTCCCGAGTTCAGCGTGTCGCCACTATCCTGGTCGACGATGCGGGTCGCTTCGAGCGCTTCGCGAAGGTTGGTATGAATGATCGCCCAGGCCTCGGCATAAGCGTCGTAAACTGCAACTTGATCGCTGCTCAGGCGATGCTCAAGGAGCTCGTATTCGACCCCAGCGAACGACAATGCCCGCGCAGTGTAAAGGCCAAGGGATTTAAGATCGCGGGCGACCAGTTCCATCGCCGCAATCCCTCCGCTGCGGATGTCGGCAACGAACGCCTCGCGGTTGGCGAACGCAGTTTCAGGTCCCCACAGTCCAAGCCGGGTCGCATAGGCCAGATTATTGACATCCGACGCCCCGGTAGCTGAGGCGTAAAGGACGCGGGCGCGCGGCAAAAGATTCTGCAGACGCACACCGGCCACACCCTGCTCGGAGCCTTTGACCTTGCCGCGAGAGCCTTCGCCGCCTGCAGCGTTGGCCATGGCGTGAGCTTCATCAAAGACGATTAAGCCCTCGAAGTGTTCTCCGGCCCAGGCAAGGATCTGCTCAAGCCGGGTCGCGTCGCTGCGCCCCGAGCGTAGAGTCGGGTAGGTGACGAACAGGATTCCTTCGCGCATTGTGATGGGCGTGCCCAGTTTCCATTGTCCAAGCGGCTGCACATCGATCGGGAGGCCGCCCAGAGCGGTCCAGTCACGGCGGGCATCTTCCAGCAGCGCCTCGTTCTTGGATATCCAGATGTGGCGGCGCTCGCCGCGCACCCAGCGATCGAGGATGACAGCTGCAACCTGTCTGCCCTTGCCAGCTCCTGTCCCGTCGCCGAGGAAGTAGCCCATCCGGTAGGCGCACCCGTTGGCGCTGGCTTTAAGAGCGCAGCCCTTGCCTTCGGGTTCGAAGAGTCCAGCAAGGTCGCGCGAATGGGCGCTCGCTGCATAGATCAGCGTCTCGGTCTGTGCCTCCGAAAGCAGGCCTTCTGCGATGAGGTTTGAGGGAAGCTGAGGAACAGCCGCTGGCAACGGTGCGGTGATTGAGCCCATGGCGATGGACTCCACCAGCGGGGTCGGATGGTCCCGCGCACCTTCGATCGCGATCCGACTGGGCCGGTAAGGCAAGTAATGCCCAACCTGCTGCGCGATTGGGGCTGGTGCCTCGAGCGGCTGGTAGGCAACCGACTGGATAGCAGGCTCCGTCACTGAGGAACGAACAGGGAGCGGGATTGGCTTTCGGCCTGGGGCGACCAGGCGCAGCGGATCAATCGCCTTCGCGGCGATCACTGGTTCATCGGCTGCTGGTATTCGACTGGGCAGACTATCGATCAGCAAGCAGAGCTCGGCAAAAGTCACCGACCTGGCGATAACGGGCATGTCCCCGCTATCGACCTTGTCCAGGACCAGGAGGCGCGTGGTGATCGAGGTACCTTGCTTGATGAACCCGCGCTCGATTTCCGCATTGAGACGCAGCGTGACCGGGCCGGCAATGCCATTGAGGAAGCGCGGCAGATCGAACCATTCGGGCATCACCGCGACAAGCCGTCCACCCGGGAGCAAACGCTTCCAGGCCGAACGCAAATGCCGCGCTCCGGTGCGCCCATCATGGCCACGCTCGATCCCGTGCGAATAGGGCGGGTTCATCAGCACCACACTTGGCGCAAGCTGGGCTCCGAGCAATTCGTCGATCAGTTCGCCATCAAAGCCCGTCACCGGTGCTGCCGGGAACAAGGTCCCTAGGCATTCGCGACGCAGCGGTGAAATCTCGTTGAGCGCGAGCCGGGTGCCAGCCTTTGCGGCCCAGACCGCGAGCATGCCCGTGCCCGCCGACGGTTCGAGCACAAGTTCGCCCGGAACGAGGGCGCAGGCCCGCGCAGCCAGCCAGGCAACCCGCGGCGGGGTTGCAAACTGCTGCCATTCGATCTGCTCTTCGCTGCGGCTGGTTTGGCTGAGCACCAGTGCCTCCAACCGGGTGAAAGCCTGATCGGCGCACTCGGAAGACATCGCAGTGGTCAGGCCCGCCGCGCCTTGCACCTGCATAACCTGAGCCAACTCGAGCGCCGCGTGGGCTTCGCGCACCGACCAGCGCCCTTCAGCGTCACTACCCCCAAAGTGTTCGCACAACACAGCGTTGAGGTCGGAGCGCGAGATCGGCTCGTTCGAACTGAGCTTTGCGGCAAGTACCCGCGCGGCTGACAAGACCAGCGGTTCTGCAGGGTCGGGAAAGGCGAATGCGGGTGAAGTAACAGACATCGGGAACCTCCTGACGAGGCCCAATTCCGTCAAGGGGCCTCAATGGCCCCAAGCCCTCTCTCCTCTCTGCGATGCTCAAACCGCCGCACGGATGCGGCTAAGCAGCACATCATTCCAATCGTCACCCAATCGTTCGGGCGGACGGGAGACAATCCGCCGCTTTTCACAGGCGTAGGCCTCGCGGGCACGCTCTTCAGCGAGCCGACCCCCGGCATCATTGTCGACGAACAGGTTTAATTCACGGACTGATTCCGGAATGGTGACGAGGCCGAACCGCTCGTTGCCAAGCGTTGCCCAGCAGGGGATACCAAACAATTGCATCGCAGAGAGCGCAGTTTCGACGCCTTCCGCGAGGCCCAGGCGACCACCACGCGGCCAGGCCAGACGCACAGCGCCCGTCCCCAAGCTACCGAGCGCGCGCTTCGGTTGTTCGAATGCCGCCAGGCGATCGCTGTCGGAATCGAGGAAGGTCCGGTGAAGCGCAAGCACACCGGCATCATTACGCACGGCTGATACCAAAGCTGGCAGGAACCGCACCGCGCCCATTGGCCCAAGTGGCATGCGCGGATGGAAGCGAAGGTCGGACGATGCCACCGTGATGCCCCGGCCAAACAAATAGCGCTCGGCTGGGCTGCCCGCGAGGATAGAAGCCTCGCGCCAGAGCCTCAGCGCGTTGCGGTCGACAGCATCTTCGCGCGCAACGGGCGATACTGGTCCGCCCTTCGCGCCAAACAAGTCGGAAAGCCTGACACCGAGTTTGGCCATCCCCTGCATGACCGCTTCATTGCTGCAACCGGCGAAGCAATGGACCAGGACTGCGCGCTTGCCGAGCGTGATGCTGAGCGATGGCGTGCGGTCGGAATGAGCCGGACAGCAGCACATGCCGCGCGAGCGCGACCAGGTGCCGCCCAGCGCTTCGACAATCTTGCGGGCACGATGTTCGAGCGCATTGCGACCTTGAACGTTGGGCATGGGGCATCTCCATTGTGACATGCCTCCACCCGCGCAGCCTCCGCTCTGCGCCGCTGACAATGTGTTTTCCTACAACATATGTTCTATATATGTTCTCTTGCGATTCGACCAGAGCAGGAATTGCAAATGACTAGAAAAACGACGTTCGCCCTTGCCCTTTCCGCTAGTCTTGGCGTTTCTTGTCCGGCGGTTGCGCAACAGTCCGACCAGCAATTCGCGCCGAGCGAAACTGTCTCGGGCGGAGCTAGGGTTGACGAGAGCCAGGGCGGATTTAACCTGGTAACCCATGGCGTTTGGGAAACGCCAACGCCTGTTTCCATGTTCCTGACCGATCTCCCAACGAGGCAGGATTCCCCGCCTGTGCCCACAGCTCCTCGAAGGCCGAGTCCTCTCCCTGCCCCGAGCTACCGGCGCGCCGTCTATCTTCCGCAAGTCTATGCAGCCGAAGCCCAATTCCGGCTTCCGAATGGATTGCTAGATGCGCTGATCTGGACCGAATCCCGCTACAATCCGTTCGCCGTCAGTAGCGCCGGCGCCGCAGGACTTGGTCAACTTATGCCTAAGACAGCCCGCGATCTCGGAGTTGCAAATCGATTCGATCCGCGCGCCAACCTATGGGCGTCCGCGCGTTACCTCCGCCAGATGCTGAACAAGTTTGGCATGGTGCACCTAGCAGTAGCTGCCTACAATGCTGGGCCGGGCGCTGTGGAACGTGCACGTGGGATCCCCCTCAACGGTGAGACGCCCGCTTATGTGCGCAGCGTGCTCGGGTTTTGGAGGGCGAGGTGACTGAGTTGGGCGGAAATGGTTAACGCAAGCGCGAGCGTTTGAGCGGGCTCTTCCACCGCCGAAACCGTGGCCCTACGTTGCGACCGGCCCGGGAGAAATCCCGGTTTTAGCTTCCTACGAAATCAATTCTTACCAATCATGCCAGCGCGTGGCTTTAGAAGGCACAAATGCTGAACTTAATCGGCTGCAGGTCGATTGGATCATGCAAGCCTCGTCCTGAACGTCAAAGCCCGAGTCTAACCCTAATTCGGGTATCGCCCCAAGCCTGTCAGGCCGATCAGGGCCGATTCTTCCAGTGTGCTGAATGTCGAGGTCCTCATGCCTGAGAAGGCCCATTTGTGCCATGATTTGTGCCATGATTTGTGCCATGATTTGTGCCACGATTTTTCTTGATTGATTCCGAAAATCGAAGTAAGTCTCGGAAATCCGCAGATTTCTGCGGGTCTCAGTTGGCTGTCGGCGAGCGGAACATTCCGTGAACACGGATTTTGGTACCGGCATGCGAAGGTTCGAATCCTTCCGCCCCAGCCAGCATTCGATCGCAGCCATGCGATACCCGGCGGCGGCGCGGGCAGGTGCATGCGGTGGCCGAACTGATCGAACTTTTCCAGCTAGGGCTCAAACCGCTGGCCCGAAGACCGCTTCCTGCGCGTGCAAGCCGACCGGCGCTGGCACTTCGCGCCAAGCTGTGACATGCAGCCGCAATGCAACGCGGGGGAACTTCTGCCAAGGCGCGGCTACGCCGCACGCTCAAGCAATTGCCCGGAGCGCGGCAGCTCGCGCTGTTTCTGCGGCGGACTTTCGTGCCGCATTACCGCGAAATCCACCGCCTGCGCCAGGCCGAAGCCGGGCAGTTGCTTCAGCCCTACCCGACCACCGCAGCCGATCGTTATCCCGAAGTGTTCGATGAGCTGGTCAGACTGTTGGCGGACCTGCCCAGCCCGCGAATCCTTTCATTCGGGTGTTCCAGCGGCGAGGAAGTGCGGGCGCTGCGCCAGCGCATGCCGCAGGCACGGATCGTAGGGATCGACCTCAACCGCAGGATGATTGCGCAGGCCAGGGCCGCAGATCCCGCCCATGCCGCAGACTATCGCTGCGCCGGCGCGCCCGAGGCGGGGGAGCAGTTTGACGCGGTGCTGGCCATGGCAGTGTTCCGCAACGGCGATCTGGAATTCCACCGCCCGGACAGCTGCGCCCAAATCCTGCCCTTTGCCCGGTTCGATCAGGGCCTGGCCCTGCTTGACCGGCACCTGGCCCCCGGCGGGTGGCTGGCGCTGTACAACCAGCAATTCCGCTTTGCCGACAGCGCCCTTGCCCCGCGCTATGCGGTGGAACCGCTGCGCATGACGGACCACCAGGCGCTGCACTTGCTCTATGGCCCGGACGATCGCCGGATCACTGGCACCTCCGTAACCGAAGTGTTGTTCCGCAAGCAGGCCGATGGCTGATCGCGCAGCAGTAGGCGCGCCGCCGATGCAGTGCTAACAGCGCTCCGCATGACCGCGCCCGACCCCAAATTCAACGCCGACCTTTCGGTCTTCCGCGATCCCGCTAGCGGGGCCGAACTGCGCCATGATGGAGACGCGCTGGTCGCGCCCGATGGCACCCGCCACGCGGTGGTCGGCGGCATTCCGCGCTTTGTGCCGCAGGGCAATTATGCTGACGATTTCGGCGCGCAGTGGAACCGTTTTCCCCGCACCCAGCTCGACAGCCACACCGGCCTGCCGATCACGCGCGAGCGGCTGGCGCGCTGTCTGAATGGCGAGCTGGACATGCTGGCGGGCAAGCGCGTGCTTGAGGCCGGGTCCGGCGCGGGGCGGTTCAGCGAAGTGCTGCTGGCGGCGGGCGCAGTGCTCCACAGCTTCGACTTTTCCGGCGCGGTTACGGCCAATGCCGCCAACAATGGCCACAATGCCCGGTTCAGCCTCGCGCAGGGCGATATTCGCCAGCCGCCCTATCCGGCAGGCAGTTATGACTATGTCGTGTGCCTGGGGGTGATCCAGCACACCCCCGATCCTGAACAATCGATCGCTGCCTTGTGGCGGATGGTAAAGCCGGGTGGGAGGCTGGTGATCGACCATTACCGGTTCCGCTGGCGCTTTGCCCTGCCCACCCCGATCGGCGATGCCGCCAGCGTCTATCGCTGGGCGATCCTGCGCCTGCCCCCCAAACGGCGCGCGGGCGTGGTGCAGCGGATCGTCGATTTCTGGTTCCCGGTGCACTGGCGCTGGAAGGACAGCCTGACCATGCAGCGGCTGATCCGGCGCTTTTCCCCGCTGCGGTTCTATTACCCGGATCTGCCGCTGAAAGACCGGGCGATGCATTACGAATGGTCGCTGCTCGACACGCACGACAGCACCACAGACTTCTTCAAGCATCTGCGCGGGTCGGAATCTATCCGCGCTACGCTGGAACAATTGGGGGCGGAGCAGATCAAGGTCGAAATCGGCGGCAACGGGGTCGAAGCCTGGTGCGTCAAACCGCTGTGAACATGCCCCGCGCGGTCCTGGCCCTGGCGCGCGACCTGCTGCGCTATGCCGGGGCGCGGCGTGCAATGCTGGCAGGCGCGTTGATGGCCGCGGGCGCCGTGGCCGAAGGGCTGAGTCTGGCGATGATCGTACCGCTGATCGCCGTGATCGGCGATCCCGCCGCCCCGCGCTGGCAGGGTCTGCTGGGGCCACTGTGCAATGGTCTTGGCCTGTGTACGCCGCAGCAGCAACTGGGCGGCATGCTGGCATTGTTCGTGCTGGCCTTTACCCTGCGCGCGCTGATTCTGGCCTGGCGCGATCTGGTGACGACCGCGCTGGAATCTGGCTTTGTCGAACATCGCCGCCTCGCGCTGGTCCGCGCGCTCGCCGCCTCTCAGTGGGAAACGCTGGCCGGGCTGCGCCACGCCCGGATCACCTATCTGCTCGCCGCCGAAGTCATCCGCCTTTCAGGCGCAGTGCGTAACCTTTCGACCGGCGTGGTCAGCGTTGTCATGCTGCTCGGGCAATGGGCACTGCTGGCGCTGATCGCCCCGCCGCTCGCCGCGCTGTTCGGTCTGGTCGCGCTGGCCGCGCTTTGGCTGGGTCTGCCCGCCTGGCGCCGCGCCGGGCAACTGGCAGAGGAAAACCGCGGCGGGCAAGTGACGTTTCTCAACCTCGCGCAGCAAATGCTTGGCGGGCTCAAGCTGGCGCTGGCGCAAGACCTTCAGCACGCCTTTGTGGCCGAAATGGAGCAGGCATCCGGTGCGATCCTGCAGCGCAACCGCGCGCACGAACGGCGCATGGCCCGCGCCCGCGTGGGCAGTGCCTGCGCCGCCGCGCTGGGCCTGGCCGCGATGGCCTGGATCGGCGCGCGCCAGCAGGTCCCGCTCGCCGCGCTGGTCGCCGGGATTGCCGTATTCGTGCGGATGCTCAGCCCCGGTGGAGCGGTGCTGCGCGCGATCCGGCAACTGGCTCAGCAGGTTCCGGCCCATGGCGAATTGCTGGCGATGGAAGCGACCCTGGGCAAAGCCGCTGCGCCCGCCCTGCCCGCGCCAGATGCGCCACCGCTGCGCGGAGAGGTGCGGTTTGACGCCTTGCGTTTCGCCCGCCCCGATGGCGCGGTGCACTTCGAAGGGCTGGATCTGGCCCTGCCGCCCGGCAGCCGGGTGGGGATTGTCGGACCATCGGGCGCGGGCAAGACCACCTTTGTCGATTTGCTGTGCGGTCTGCTGACGCCCCAGGCCGGGCGGATCCTGATCGACGGGGAGGACATGCATGGTCCGGACCTGCCGCGTTGGCGGGCCAGCATCGCCTATGTCGCGCAGGACAGTTTCCTGTTCAACGACAGCCTGCGCCGCAACCTGACCTGGGGCTGGCCGCAAGTGAGCGAGGCAGAGATCGCCCGGGCGCTCGAACTGGCCGAGGCCGACACAGTGGTTGCCGCGCTGCCGCAGGGGCTGGACGAAGTGGTGGGCGAACGTGGCGTGCGGCTATCCGGCGGCGAGCGCCAACGCCTCGCCCTGGCCCGCGCCCTGATCCGCCGCCCGCGCGTGCTGATTCTGGACGAGGCAACCAATGCGCTCGACCTGCCAAGCGAAGCCCGGATCTTGGCCCGGCTGGCCGCGCTGGAATGGCAGCCGACGCTGCTGATCGTCGCCCACCGGCCAGAGGCTCTGGCGGTCTGCACGCGGGAGCTGCGCTTTGAGGCCGGACGGCTGATGGAAGACCGACAGATCGGCTAACGCGAACCGAACCCCGTCAGCATGGTCTTGATCGTGCGCAGCAGGATCAGCACATCGATCCACAGCGTGCAGCGGCTGATATAGAAGAAATCGTAGTTGAGTTTCTTCAGCACCGAATCGAGATCGGCCACATGCCCCTGGCTGACCTGCGCCCAGCCGGAAATGCCGGGGCGGACAACGTGGCGATAGCGGTAGAACGGCAGCTCGCGTTCGTACCAGCGCGACAGTTCCTCCGCCTCGGGCCGGGGGCCGATCCAACTCATTTCGCCGCGCAGCACGTTGAAGACCTGCGGCAATTCATCGATCCGGGTGCGGCGCAGCCAGCGGCCCAGCCGGGTGACGCGAGGATCGCCCTTGCGGGTGATCGCGTGGTCCAACCGGTCTTGTTCGGCGACCGGATCGGCGACGCGCATGGTGCGGAATTTCCACACCTGGAACGGCTTGCCGCGATAACCGATCCGTAGCTGGCGGAAGAACACCGGCCCGGGCGAATCGAGCCTGATCGCGATAGCCACCGGCACGAACAGCACCAGCAGCACCGGCAACACCACCAGCGCCACCAGCGTATCGACCAGCCGCTTGACCGCGATATAGGTCGCGTTCGGTTCCAGCGCGCCATAGGCGTTTTCGGACAAATGCTCGATCTGGACCTGCCCGGTCAGCGACTGGCGCAGCTGCTTGTAATGCAGCACCGAAACGCCCTGCAGCGCGCATTCGGCCAGGAAGTTGAGCCATTCGGGCGGCAGGTCGGAATCGAAATCGGCGGTGACCAGCGAGCTGTGCGGCGGCAGTTCGGGCTGCTCCAGCCGCGTCCAGCCGACCGTGGCGATGCCGTAAAGGCTGTCCACCCGGCCAAAGGGAACCACCGCGATGTCCAGCCGCTGGCGGCGCTGGAGCATGAAATAGACCAGGTAGAACCACGCCAGCGCAAGCAGGAAACTGCTGACCAGCAGCGGACGGCTATAGCCCAGCCGGGCCAGGAACAGCACGGTGAACGCGGCGACGAAGTTCGAAAGGAACACCGGCAGGATGTAGTAACTCGCCCGGATTCCGGGAAAGGCGGCCAGGTTGCGGTACATCCAGAACGAGGCCGCAATCGCGCTAACAGACGCGCCCAGCGATACGTAATAGACGTCCAGCCGCAGCAAGGCGGGTTCGATCGCGCTGGCCAGCGCATAGGGCAAGGCCACGGCCACCAGCAGTGCGCCGAGCAGCTGGAACAACGCCCGGCCCCAGACCACGCCGCCGCGCCCGCGCGCGCCGTTTGCGCCGGGTTCGCCCCGGCCCAGCGCGTCGATTGCCTTCAGATCCGCCACCGCCGCAGCCCTGTTTGGCCTTCCAGCGCGGGAAAGGCGTTCTTGAGATCGGCGAACACGCCGCCCGGTGTGACCAGGGCCGCCAGCCGCGCCGGATCGAGCGCGCGGTATGCGCCGTGCGGCACCGCCATGACCACCGCATCAAACGGTTCATCCGGCAGCGCTGCCAGCAGGTCCACCCCGTGTTCGTGCCGCGCCTCGGCCGGGTCGGCCAGCGGATCATGGACCGAAACCGCATGGCCCTGAGCGGCCAGACCCGCGATCAGATCGGCCACCTTGCTGTTGCGCAGATCGGGCACGTTTTCCTTGAAAGTCAGCCCCAGCACCAGCACCCGCGCCGCCGCGGGCAGCTGAGCCCCCAATGCCTGCGCGACCCAGTGGGCCATGCTATCGTTGATCGAACGCCCGGCCAGAATCACGTCCGGACTGTGCCCCAGCCCCTGCGCGCAGTGGCTGAGGTAATAGGGATCGACCCCGATGCAGTGTCCGCCGACCAGTCCCGGCTGGAACGGCAGGAAGTTCCACTTGGTCCCCGCCGCTTCCAGCACGTCCCAGATCGAAATCCCCAGCTTGTGGGTGATCTGCGCCACTTCGTTGACGAACGCGATGTTGATATCGCGCTGGGCGTTCTCGATCACCTTGGCGGCCTCGGCCACCCGGATCGAGGCTGCAGGAAACACCCCGCCCGCAGTGACCCGGCCATAGACATCGCACAGCCGCGCGGTGACCTCGGGGTTTTCCCCGGCCACCACTTTGGTGATCCGGTCCACCGTATGTTCGCGGTCGCCCGGATTGATCCGTTCGGGGGAGTAGCCCAGAAAGAAATCTCGCCCGCGTTCCAGCCCGGAAGCTGCGGCGATGATCGGGCCGCAGACATCCTCTGTCACGCCGGGATAGACCGTGCTTTCAAACACCACCACCGGCTGGCATGCCGGATCGAGCATCGCCCCCACCGTCGCGCTGGCACGTTCGACCAGCGACAGGTCCGGGCGGTTTGCGGAATCAACCGGGGTCGGCACGGTGACGATATAGACGTCAGCCCCGTGGCAGGCCTGCTGATCATTGCCCAGCAACAGCGCCCCATCCGCCTGCGCGGCGAGCAAGTCGGCGCTTTCAACCTCATGGGTGCGGTCATGCCCGCGCTGCAGTTCGGCGATCCGGCCGGCGTCGGTATCGAACCCGCGCACGGCAAAATGCTGCGACAGGCGCAGCGCGAGCGGCAGGCCGACATAGCCCAGCCCCACGACCACGATAGCCGGCTGGTCCGGCATGCCCCTATCGCTGGTCACGCACTTCTCCTGACAGTCCTGTGGTGCGCCCGGCGCCTTGATAGCCAATTGTCATGGCCGCGCTAGCCCTTGTGCGAAATGGCACGGGCCAGCGCCTGACGATAGGCCGCAATCACCGCGCCTTCGGAAAAATCGCGGATCGCCCGTTCGCGCGCCGCCTGGCCCATGTCAGCGCGCTCCGCATCGGTCAGGCCGAGCAGTTGCGCCATTCGCGCGGCCAGATCCGCCGCGTCGCGCACCTTGCACAGCAGGCCCGTGCGCCCGGCCAGCACGACATCGCGGCACCCCGGGACATCGCTGGCAATCGCCGGCCGCTCCATCGCCGCCGCCTCCAGCAGCACCCGTGACAGACCCTCGCGGTAACTCGGCAGAACCACGCAATGCGCCCGGGCGATATGCGGGCGGACATCCTCTGCCGCGCCCAGATATTCGACCACCCCTTCGCCCAGCCACTGATCCAGCTCGGCCCGCGACACCGCCGTGCGGTTATCGACATCAAGGAAGCCAAGCAGCTGGAACCGCGCCTGCGGATGGGCCTGCCGCACGATCCGCGCCGCTTCCACGAATTCGCGTACCCCCTTGTCGCGGATCAGCCGCGCGACCAGCAGGAAGCGGAACGTGCCGTCTTGTGCACGCGGCCAGGAGGCGGGATCGTAATGCGCCGGATCGATCCCCGATCCCGGCAGCAGCGCCGTCTGCCCCGCTTCCACCAAGCCGCGATCCAGAAACAGCGCGCGATCATCGGCGTTCTGGAAGAATACGGTCGAACTGCCGCCCAGCCCCAGCCGGTACAGCACCTCGGCCACGCGGGTCAGCCAGGTTTCGCGGATGAAGGCGGTGCCCAGCCCCGACACATTGTTGATCCGCGCGACCCGCAGCAACCGCGCGGCCAGGCTGCCATAGGTGTTGGGCTTGATCGTCCAGCCCAGATAAGCCGCAGGCCGCTCGCGCCGGATCAGGCGCAGGTAGCGCCACAGCAGCGCCAGATCGCCCAGCACCGACGTGCTGCCGCTGGTCATCGGTAGCACCGCCACCCGCGCGCCCAGTGCGACAACCTTGTCCAGCGCGCCGTCGTCAGGCACCGCCGCCACCACTTCATGCCCGTCCGCCACCAGTGCGCGGACCAGCGCGGCGCGGAAATTGACCACGTTCCAGGCGGCGTTGATCGAAATCAGCACTCTAGACACACGCCGTCCTCAAGCAGGAAGAAACGGTACGGCAGCCAGTATTCGACGTTCACGGCATAGTTGAGCCAGACGTAAAATGCCGCCGCATAAAGCGCCACCACTGCCACGGTCAGCACCCGCGCAGTGCGCGCATTGCCGGCCAAGGCATCGGGCAGGCGCGCATAGACGAACAGTTGCACCGGCAAGAGGTACAGCCCCAGCCGGTCGATCGCGGTCGAGGTGGGAAAGATCAGCACCAATGCGAAGGCAGCGACCCCGGCACCGGCCATGATCGACCAGACCCAACGCTCGGCATCGATCAGCTGAAAACGCGGCCGCCAGTACAGCAGCGCCAGCCCCGGCAGCGCGGTCATCGCCAGCCGCACCAGCGCCCCGGACGAGGTCATTTCCTGATCGACGTAGTTGGTCACCAGCTGCCCGGTGCGTGCCGACAGCGCGGCAAAGGCCAAGGCCGCGCCCGCCGCCAGCAGCAGCAGCAGGCGCAGGAACGGATGGAGTTGCCCGATCAGCAGCGCGAATGGCAGCATGATCAGCGCGGTCGAATGGAACAGCGCGGCGGCCAGCACCCAGCCAAGATAGCGCACCACCGATCCGTTCTGCAGCCCGACAAAGGCCATCAGCAGCAGCGATACCGCCATGCCCTGACGGATATAGCCCATGCCCAACACCACCACGAAATAGGGTATCGCCACGGCCAGGCACAGCCATGGGCGCGGCTGGGCCAGGCAAAAGCGGGCCAGGCACAGGCTCAGGATCACGCCGCTGACCCCGGTCACCACCAGCATGCCATACTGGCTTCGCGCCGCGATCCGGGTCAACATGCCAAAGGCGGGATCGCCCAGCAGGCCAAACTGGTTCCGGTCCCAATAGGCCGACTGGACCATCCGGTCATAATTGCCCCAGTCGCCCCCGGTCTGCCAGCGCAGGCCGATGATCACCGCCAGGGCAATTACCACCAGCACCCAGGCAAAGGTCGGTCGGCCGCGACCCACCCCGCCCGGCGGTTCCAGCACCGCCAGCGCTGCGGGAAAGGCGAACATCAGCCAGTAGATCAGCATGACGCCCCCCACCGCCGCGCCCAGGCCTGGAACATCAGAACGCCCCACAGCGATCCGGTCCAGTCATGGCTGCCCGCCACATGCTGATCCCAGCGCTGGCGGATCGCGGGCACATCGAACGGCGCGGACGCAGCCAGCGCCGCCGGGGACAGCAGATCCTCCGCCCAGTCGCGCAGTTCCTCGCGCAGCCAGGCCCCGACCGGCACGGCAAAGCCAGCTTTGGGCCGGTCGATCAGTTCATCGGGCACATGACGTGACAGTATCCGCCGCAGCAGGTGCTTGCCTCGCCCGTCCCGCTTCTTGAATTCCAGCGGCAGGCCCCAGGCCAGTTCGACCACCCGGTGATCGAGCAACGGCACGCGCACTTCCAGGCTGCTGGCCATCGATGCGCGGTCAACCTTCACCAGAATGTCATCGGTCAGGTACCCGGCCATATCCCACTGCATCATCGCTTCTTCCGGCGAAGCACGCAGCGGGTCCATCGCGTCAACCCGCGATGCCAGGCCCGGGTCCGCCAGCAAGGGTAAAGCGCCGTGCCATTCCTCGCTGCTCGCGCGGTAGATTTCGCGCGTGGTCAACCCGCCGCGCAGCATCCGCGCGACTTTGCCCAGCTTCGCCCCCAGCATCGGCACCGGCCCGATCCGGTCCCAGCCCTGCGGCGGCACCAGCCCGATCGCGCCCGCAATGGCGCGCCGCAGCGGCCCCGGCACCCGCCGCAGCGCATCCCAGACCCCGCGCGACACGAGGTAACGGTTATAGCCGCAAAACAGCTCGTCCCCCGCATCGCCCGACAGCGCCACGGTCACCCGCTGCCGCGCCAGTCGACTGACCAGCAGGGTCGGCAACTGCGAGCTGTCTGCGAAGGGTTCGTCGTAAACATCTGGCAGGGATGGAATTTCATCCCGCACCTGATCCGCCCCCAGATAGAGCTCGGTATGCTCCGTCCCCAAATGCGCGGCGACCGCGCGGGCGTGCGGGGCCTCGTCAAACTCGGCGTGGTCGAAGCCGATGGTGAAGCTTTTCACCCGCTCAGCCGAAACCCGGCACATCAGCGCGGTGATCAGGGAACTGTCGATCCCGCCAGACAGGAACGCCCCAACCGGCACGTCGGCCAGCACCTGTTGCCCCACGGCATCGAGCAGCAGCTGCTCCAGCGCCTGCTCCGCCTCGACCTCGTCCATGGCCAGCAGGGGCCGGGCGATGACCTGTTCGAGCGACCAGAAAGCGCGGGCCTGCCCTTGCCCCGTGCCCGCATGGAGCGCATCGGGATCGAGCGAGATCACGTGCCCCGGCGGCACCTTGTAAACGTCACGCAGGATCGACCACGGCGCGGCGATGCAGTTGGACCGCAGGTAGAGCGACAGCGCGCCCGTATCGATCCCCTGTGCGAAACCTGGCACGCTGCGCAGCGCCTTCAGCTCGGACGCGAACAGCAGCCGCCCCTCGCTCCAGCCGTAATAGAGCGGTTTTTCCCCCAGCCGATCGCGCGCCAGTTGCAAGGTGCGGCTGTGCCGGTCCCACAGCGCGATCGCGAACGCACCGACGCAGGCCTGCAGCGCCGCTTCCAGCCCGCGCGCGGCGATCAGGGCGAGCAGCGTTTCGGTGTCCGAATGCCCGCGCCAGGCCTGCGTGCCTGCCGCATCCAGCTCACGCCGCAGCGCTGCGTGGTTGTAGATCTCGCCATTGAAGCTCAGCACATAGCGCCCGCAGGCGCTGTGCATCGGCTGCGCACCAGCCTCTGACAGATCGACGACCGAGAGCCGCCGGTGGGCCAGCGCGATCCCGGCCTCAGGATCAGTCCAGCACCCGGCGCTGTCCGGTCCGCGCCGCCACAACATGGCCGCCATGCCCTCGGCCATTGCGGTCAGCGCAGGCGCAGGCATTCGCCCGGCGCGCACCCACAATCCCGCCAATCCGCACATGCCCCGCCTTTCGCGCGCAACCATCGCGGGGAACGGCCCGCGCTGGCACGGGAGCTACAACAGCCAAAGCCCTGCGCATAGGGGCGAGCGGCGGAAAATCCGCCGGGCGGTGCCTGTGCGCCCGCAATGCCCACCCCCATGGACAAGCCCCGCTTGCCCGCCTATCCGGCAAGCATGGCGGGGCTGGCCCAGATCAAGACGTTCATCCGCGATGCCCTGCCAGCGCGCTGGCAGGTGCCGGTGAAGTATCGCTATCTCAAGGCGTGCGGCGGGCTTGAGCCGGAACTGGCGCTGCTGCCCCTGTTGATCGGCCGCGGTGAGCGGGCGCTGGACGTCGGGGCCAATTACGGCACTTATGCGCTGACCCTGGCCGGACTGGGCGCCACGGTCGATCTGTTTGAACCCAACCCGGCGATTGCCGCCGTGCTCCGCGCCTGGGCGCAGCACCGGCGCGGCGTGACGGTCCACGGCCTGGCCTTGTCCGACCAGTCAGGCATGGCCGAGCTGGTGATCCCCGCCGATGCGGGAGGGACCGAGCATGACAGTTCCGCCTCGATCGCCCCGGGCTTTGCCGCCACGGGCCGCCGGGTGCAGGTGCCGATGGCGCCGCTCGACAGTCTCGAAATCACCGACGCGGCGCTGATCAAGATCGACGTCGAAGGGCATGAGGCCGCCGTACTTGCCGGGGCCCGCCAGACCATCGCCGCCAGCCAGCCCGCGCTGATCGTGGAGATCGAACAGCGCCACATCGCCCGCCCGATGGCCGAGGTGCTGGGCGAGATTGCCGCCATGGGTTATCGCGGCTGCTTCCTGTGTGACGGCGTTCTGCTGCCGCTGGAACGCTTTGACCCGGCATTGCATCAGAGTGCTGCGCGATTTGCAGGTCAATCAGGCACCTACTGCAACAACTTCATCTTCCTTGCGACCAGCCGGATCGCTGCGGGCCGCTACGCCGCGCTGCTGGAGCGGATCGCGGCGTGAGGGTTCTGGTGGTCACCCCGCGCTATGCCATATCGGGCGTCCCGCTCGCCCAGGCGCGGTTCGCCGCTGCCCTGGCCGGGGAAGGGCACGAGGTCACCTTCATGGTCGGGCGCTGCGATCCCGACCTGACCATTCCGCAGGCCCCCGGTGTCCGCGTGATCGAACCCGGCTCGGCACAGGTGCGCAACATGTTCGGCCCGCTGTGGCGGTATTTCCGCCAGGAACGGCCCGAAGTGGTCTTTTCCGCCGAAGATCACCTCAACTGCATGGTCCTCGCCGCTGCGCTGCTGGCGGGGTCGAAAGCGAAGATCAGCGGATCGTCGCGGGTCACGCCGTTCGATACCTATTCCAGCACGCCTTTCACCAAGCGCTGGGTGCTGAAACAGGCGATGCGCCTGCTGGCCCGGCGCGCCGATGCGCTGACCTGCGTGTCGCAGGACATGGTGGCGCAGTACCGCACGCTGTTCCCGGACATGGGCCATACCCACGTCTACAACATCGTCGATCAGCCCGCCGCCCGCGCGCGGATGGCCGAGCCGGTGGACGAGCCCTGGCTCAGTGACGGTCTGCCCCCGCCGATCGTGGCAGCGGGCTCGCTCGCCCCGTGGAAGGGCTTTGCCGACCTGATCCGCGCCGTGGCCCTGCTGCCCGATGCGCGGCTGCTGATCCTGGGCGAAGGCCCCTTGCGCGCCGAGCTGGAAGCGCTGGTCGCGCAACTCGGCCTGCAAGGCCGGGTCCGCCTGCCCGGCCGGATCGACAACCCGCTGCGCTACTTCGCCCGCGCCAAAGTCTTCGCCCTGTCCAGCCATGTCGAGGGCATGCCCAACGTGCTGGTCGAAGCGATGATGTGCGGCTGCACCCCCGTTTCGACCGATTGCCCGACCGGCCCGCGCGAGCTGCTGCAGGAAGGCCGCTATGGCTATCTCGCCAGGGTTGGCGATCCGGCCAGCATTGCCGAGGCCCTGCGCGCCGCCCTGGCCCGCCCGATTGCCCCCGAAGTGCTGGCCGAGGCCGTCCAGCCGTTCGAGCAAAGCCGCGTGATCGCGCGGCATTTCGCGCTGCTCGGGCTCTGACCCCGCATGCGGATCGGCCTTAACGCCACCTGCTTCAGCGAGCGCCCGTCCGGGGCCAACCAGCGCTTTCGCCACCTTTATGGCGCGCTGATCCGGCGCAATCCGGACTGGCAGTTCATCGTCTACGAACCGCAGGACGTCCGCGTCGCCCGGTGGTTCGCCCCCTGCCCAAATGTCGAAGCCCGCCCCACCCCGATCCCCGCCGAGGGCCGTGTGGCGCGGCTGCTCGCCGGGCGGGGCTATTGGAACAAGGCCCTGCGCGCCGACCGGCTTGACCTGTTCGAGGCGTTCCACCTTCCCGCAGTGATCGCGCCGGATTGCCCGACGCTGCTCACCATTCATGACCTGCGCCCGGTCCGCCCGGACGCCCCGCTGGCCGAGCGGCTGGTCGCCCGCCCCTTGCTCCACCGCGCCCTCAGCCGCGCCGCCTGCACCCTTGCCGTGTCAGACACGGTCGCCGCGGAACTGACCGCCTTCCACCCCGGCGCGCGCGTGGAGCGGCTTTACAACGGCGTGATCCCTGCCGAATTCGCCGCCCCCGCACCCGCAGTGGTGGCCGATACCAGCGCCCGCTGGCACCTGCCCGCCCGCTTCCTGCTTGCCGTCGGGCATATCGAGCGGCGCAAGAACCTGCCCCAGCTGGTCGAAGCCCTGGCCCTGCTCCGCGCCCGGGGGCTGGAGCGCCCCTTGGTCGTGGTCGGCAACCCCGGCGGGGCAGAGCGCGAACTGGCCGAGGCGATTGCCCGCCACGGCATGGGCGATCTGGTGCAGGTGCTGCACGGGGTCAGCCATGCCGATCTGCTCGCCCTGTACCACGCCTGCCGCGCCGTGGTTTTCCCTTCGGCCTACGAAGGCTTCGGGATCCCCTTGGTCGAGGCCATCGCCGCCGGGCGCCCCGTGGCGGTCAGCGACATCCCGGTATTCCGCGAACTGGCCAGCGAAGCCGCGCAGTTCTTTCCGCTCGGCGATGCCCCCGCCACGGCCGCCGCAATCGAGGCGCTGTGGTCTGACCCCGTCCTGGCCGCGCGGCTGGTGGAGCGAGGCCAGGCCCTGCTCCCGCGCTTTGACTTCAACCGCCTCGCCGATCAGCTCGCCGCACTTTACCGCAGGATCCTGCCCAGCTGATCTCGCAGCGCTGCGCGGGAGTGGAACCGCTCGTACAGCCCCCGCAGCGCCGGATCGAAGGTCGCCCGCGCCGCTCCCACCAGGTCCGCCACCGCCCCGGCAAACCGCGCCGGGTCATCCTCGCACCGGTTCGCCGCCAGCACTTCCGCGCCGTAGCCCGAGAAGGCTTCCGCCGTCCCGACCACGCGCTTGCCGTGCATCAGTGCCTCGGCCAGCTTGGTCTTCATCCCCGACCCGGCGCGGATCGGAGCGACAACCAGCGCGGCTCCGGCGTACCACGGCGACAGGTCATCCACCGGGCCGACCAGCTCCATGTTCGCGGGCAAATGCCCCGCCAAAGCCTCCAGCCCGCGCCCGACCACCAGCGTCGGGATCGCCAGCCGGGGCGCTACCTCGCGGGCGTACCAGCGCAGTCCGTCGAGGTTGCCATAGAACCCCCCACCCACGAACAGCGCGAATGGCTCGGTCCGCTCCACTGCGACCGCAGCCGGATCGCGCCGGTCCTCCAGCGCCATCGGCAACACCACATCCGCGCCCGTGCCGAACCGGCGGGCCAGCTCGGCGCTGTCACGCTGGCTGAGCGCGATCCGGCAAGTGCTGTGGCGCAGCGCCAGCCGTTCGGCCTGCCAATGCCCCGCCAGCACCGCCAGCGCGCGCGGGCCCGGGGCGGCGCGGAGGGCATCGGCGAAGAAGCGGGTCTCGCAGTTGTGGAAGAAAGTCATCACCGGCAAGTCCGGCCTGATCTTTCCCACCATCCGCGCCGCCGCGCCCAGGTTCGATCCGTCAAGGAACACCCCGGTCAGCGTCTCGTCCGCCAGCAGCCCGGCCAATTCCCTGCCCGCCGCGCCGTCCAGCCCGTGCAGCTGTCCGCGCAGGCCGCCCAGCGCGCTGCTCCGCCCGGTCAGCCGCAGCACGCTGACCCTGCCATGGAGCTCGCCCAGCACCCCGTGCAGCAACCGTGACAACAGCTCGCGCCCGCCGCCGGGGCTGTGACCGTCATCGGTGGTCAGCAGCAACAAGTGCCCCCCGCGCCCGATCTCTGCCCCGCTATCCATTCACCACCCTTTGCCAGCAGCGCTGCCAGACTGTAACACCTAATTCACTCACCAAGCCAAAGGACTGCCCCGCCCGCGATGGAACCGCTTGCTTTCACGGTGGTGATCCCGCTTCACAACAAGCGCGAGCATGTCGCCGCGACCCTCGCTTCGGTCCTGGCCCAGACCCTGCCCCCGCGCGAGGTGCTGGTGATTGACAACAATTCGACCGACGGCGGGCCCGATCTGGTCCGCG
Source organism: uncultured Novosphingobium sp. (assembly GCA_964550775.1). GTDB lineage: Bacteria > Pseudomonadota > Alphaproteobacteria > Sphingomonadales > Sphingomonadaceae > Novosphingobium. The sequence goes on from CAZKAX010000016.1 coordinate 35,607, forward strand.
AGCTGGACAGCCCGCTGGTCCGGCTGCTGAGCGAACCCGAACCCGGCCCCGGCCCGGCCCGAAACCGCGGCATAACCGAGGCGCGGCACCCCTGGATCGCCTTCCTTGACGCCGATGACCTCTGGAGCGAAGGCCACCTTGCCGCACTGGCCCGGACCGCGGCGGAGTTTCCGCAGGTGCCGCTGGTCGCCACCGGCTTTCAGACCTTCACCGGCACGCCAACCTTCCTTCCGCCCACCGATCCCGCTCCGTGCCGCACCATCGACTATTACCACGCAGCCGAGGCCGACCTGATCTGGACCTCCGCCGTCGCCGCGCGGCGGGAGGGCCTGATCGCCAGCGGCGGGTTTGCCGCCTTTCCGGTCGGTGAGGATACCGACCTGTGGATCCGCCTCGCCCTGACCGGTCCCTTCGCGGTGACACCGCAGGTGACAGCACTGTACCGCCGCGACAATGGCGGGATCATGGACCGCGAACAGGCCGCCCTGCAGCGCCGCTCACCCCCGCCGTCCCCGGTCTTCGCCACGGTCGACACCTTGCTGGCCGATCCGCGCCATGCCGCGCGCCACGCCGCTTTGGCGGCCTATGGCGATGGCCTGCGCCGCCGGTTTGCCCGGCAGCTGATCTACAACGCCCACCCCCGCGCCGCGCGGGAATTGCTTGCGGGGAGCCGGACCCGCAATGGCAGCTGGTGGCTCTACCGCCTCGTCAGCCTGGCCCCCGCCCCCGTGCTCCGTCTGCTTTCCCGGGGCTGGAGCGCGCTGCGCGCCGGGCGGACAGGCCGGACAACAAGGTGACACCCTGTCCGGGCACTTATCCGTTATATTTCCATATCTTATTGCAAATAAGGTGACACATCTGCACTTTTTGAACGTTTTTCCGTGCAGAGCGGCCTTACCGGCAAATTTTGCAGCCCGATGGGCCGAAACCAACAATGTCAAAGAGCGGTTCGGGGTATGACAGATTCGCGGCGTGTAGGAAAATGGCTTGTAGCGCGGTTTGGCGCGCTAGCGTGCCTTGGCCTCCACTTGCTGCAACAGGCCAAATTCGCGCCCGATCAACCGGCTTCCGGCCAGCCCCAGATGGTTGGCATCGCGGTATAACGCGGTGCCGCCACGCCGCGTTTCGCAGCGCGCCGGATCGGGGCAGAGCAAGCGGTCCAGCCGCAGCACCGGCAGATCGGCCTCGGCCGCAAAGCGCGTGAACAGCGCCTCGCTCCACGCGGCAGTGGGGGCCGCACCCGGCGCAGTGATGGCACAATCGGCGGCGGGGGCGAGTGAAGGCAGGCCCAGGTCCCGCCGCGCCCGGCATTGCCCCGGATCGAACCCGGCCTGGACCGGCCCGGTGACCAGCACCACCCGCTTGCCCAGCGCGCGCAGGGCATCGGCTGTCGCGCGCTGGGCCGCAATCAGTTCCGAAAGGTCGGCAGGCCGCAGGCTGCCATCGGTATGCAGCGCCAGGGTCCCCGGCTGGGCATAGCGCTGATAATAGCCCGACAGCACCACCACCCGCACGCCGGGGCTGCGGCGCAGGTATTCGATCACGCTGGCGTTGAATTGCAGGCAGCCCCGCGCAAAATCCTGCGTCGCATCGCGGTCCACCGGGGCCAGCCCCAGCAGCGGGGCGCACTGCCCTTTGCTGGCCTGCACCAGTGCGGCGGGGCCGGTGGCGGTCAATGCCGGGATCAGCTGCTGCGAAAACGAATCGCCCCAAACCAGCACTTGCGGCGCGGGCGAGTTGGCGCAGCGCCCGTCAAACCGCGTCGCAGCGGCATCGCAGCCGGGCAGATCCAGCCCGGTCACACCGGACAGGTCGATCCCCGCACCGCGCTCCCGCACCAGCGCGGCGGCGCCCAGCGCCGCGCCCGCCAGCAGCAGCGTGGCCGCCAGATAGAGCGCAAACACCCGGCGCGGGGCAAGCGGGACGAAGCGGCCCGGCAGCTCGATCCAGCGGTGCAGCGCCCAGCCCAGCAGGCCGGACAGCGCAACCAGCGTCAACGCCAACGGCACAGACAGCGGCGCACCCAGCAACAGCACATGGGCAAAGGCAAACAGCGGCCAATGCACCAGATAGAGCGCATAGGAAGCGTCCCCGATCCGCACCAGCGGCGTCAGCCATGGCCGCCCCGGCAGTTCCGCCAGGATCAGCGCCATGGTGCCAAGGCAGGCCGGCAGCGCCAGCAAATGCTGCGGCAGGGGCAGCGTGACCAGCACCGGGGCCAGCACCAGCACCAGCGCGGGCAGCGCCAGCTTCGCGGCGAATTGCCTCACCCCCGGCCGGTCGGCCAGCAGCGCCGCGATCACGCCCAGCCCCAGTTCCCAGGCCCGCGTCGGCAGCAGATAGAACGCCGCACCGGGGCTGCGCGGATAGAGCGCCAGATAGGCTGCGAGACTGCCCACCGTGACCAGTGCCAAGATTGGCCAGCGCGCCCGGCTGGGCAACAGCCACAGCGCCAGCGGCAGGACCAGATAGAACTGCTCCTCGATCCCCAGCGACCACATGTGCAGCAAGGGCTCGCTCGCCGCGGCATTGTTGAAATAGTTGATCTGCTGCCACAGCACGACATTGGTGGCATGGGCCAGCGCCCCCAGCGCCTGCTGGGTAAAGCGCGCATGGGCATCGGGCGTCAGCAGCAGCGCGGCGGCGATCACGCAGGCCAGCAGCACGGCATAGGCCGCCGGGGCCAGTCGGCGGATCCGGCGCAGATAGAACTGCGCGAACGAAAAGTTCCCCTGATCCAGCGCGCGCAGCACGTGTCCGCCGATCAGGAAGCCCGATACGACGAAGAACAGGTCCACCCCCAGGAAGCCCCCGGGGGCCAGCCCCAGCCCGGCGTGGTACAGGATCACCGCGCCCACGGCATAGCCGCGCAGGGCCTGAATATCGCTCCGCAGCATGTGCGGCGCGCTCATGCCGGGTCCTGCGCCGTGCCGATCAGTTCGGCATAAGTGCCGGTGCCCGCGATCCGTCCGCCGTCCAGCCGCACGATCCGGTCACACAGGTGCAGCGTGGTCAGCCGGTGGGCGACGATCACCAGAGTCAGCGCGCGCGGCAGGCGCGACACCGATTGCATCACCGCGGCCTCGGTCGCGTCGTCCAGCGCGCTGGTCGCTTCGTCCAGCACCAGCACGCTGGCCTGCTTGTAGAGCGCGCGGGCAATCCCGATGCGCTGGCGCTGCCCGCCCGACAGGCGCACCCCGCGTTCGCCCACGGTGGTGTCATAGCCTTCGGGCAAGGCGGCGATGAATTCGTCCAGTTCGGCCAGCCGCGCGGCCTCGCGCACCCGCGCCATGTCGATCTCACCGCTTGACCGGCCAAAGGCGATGTTCGCGGCAATCGTGCCATCGGCCAGAAAGATCGCCTGCGGAACATGCGCGACCTGCGCCTGCCAGGCGGCCTTGCCCGCTTCATCCAGCCGCTGACCGTCGATCTGCAATTCGCCTTCGCCGGGATCGAGCAAGCCCATCAGCAGGTCCACAAACGTGCTCTTGCCGCTGCCCGAACGCCCGACCAGCCCGATCCGCGCGCCGGGTTCGATCGTCAGGTCGATCTTCTTCAGCGCGGCGGCGCGGTGGCCCGGATAGGCAAAGCTGACCTGACGGAAAGCGATGCTGCCGCCGCTGCAGGGCGCCGCCTGGGCCGGGGCCGGAGCGTCGGGCAGAGGCTCATCCATCAACAGCGCAACATCGACCAGCGCGGTGCGGTGGCCGTGGATCTGCGACCAGCTGAAATAGGCCTGCTGGATCTGCGGCAGCAACCGCTGCGCCCCCACCGCCAGCGCGCCGAGCATCGGCAAGGCCCCGGCCATGCCGCCGGGACGGCCCGAGACATAGACCGCGATCACCGCGATCAGCACCACGCCTGCCGCTTCAACCACGTGGCGCGGCGCGGCGGCGATGAACTGGTTGGCGGCCTGAGCCTGGCGATAGGCATCGTCAACCGCGCCGAACTTGGCCAGGAACACCGGCTGCGAACGATCAAGCAGCACGTCGCGGATCCCGCCCAGCCCTTCCTGCAGAACCTGCACCCGCTGCTTCAGCGCGCCCGCGATCACATCGCTGTTGTCATACAACCGTCGCCGGGTGAACCGGCTGACCAGAGCATAGAGCACAACGAAACAGGCCGCCGCGATCAGCGATGTGCTGGCATCGATCGCCATCAGCGCGGCGAGGATGAATAGCGCGACGACCATCGCGGTCAGCCCGGCCATCGCGGGCAGCAGCACGTTGCCCAGCACGAACTGGACTTTCTCCATCGCCGCCAGCGTTTCCGCGCTGTTGTGCATCACGTGGCGGGCATAGGGGCGGTGCAGCACCCGGGCATAGACCCCCAGCGACAGGTCATGCGCCACGGCATAGACATAGTGCTGGCTGACCCACAGCAGCACCAGCCGCAGCGCCGCCGCTGCCACCGCGATGGCGATCAGCAGGCCCGCCGCAGCGGCTACCGGGGAGACACCCAGCACTGCGCCCAGCTGCTCGACCGGGCCGACCAGCCAGGCATAGCGCCCGCTCCCCGCGCCCGGCGCGACAATCGCCAGGAACGGCAGGACCGCGCCGACCGTCAGGGTTTCCGCCAGCGCCCCCGCGACCATCAGGGCCAGGGTCAGCATCAGCTGGCGCTGGCGCTGCGCGCCAAGCTGGCGATAGAGCAGCCGCGCGGCGGCCAGCGGAGTCATCGCCTGCGCGCTCATTGCACTGCGGCGGCGGGCCCCTGTGCCGCAAGCCATTGCTGATAGGGGGTGCGCCAGTCCGGATCGCCGGCCAGGGCTGCGTCGACCGCAGGCTTGCCATCCCCCCGCGCGGCAATTGCGGCGATCAGGGCATAGACTTGCGGGCGGCTATCGGCCGAAAGCCGCATCACCGGCCCGGCTTCGGCCATGACATCGTCATAGCGGCCGGTCCGGGCATATTCGTTGATCAGCCAGCCGCGCACCAAGGCGAGCCGGGGTGAGCGGTGGCGCGCAGCCTCCATCAGCGCGGTGGCGCGCGGCAGATCACCCCGCGCGCTGGCATCGAGCCCGGCCAGCGCCAGCGGCAACCCGGCAGCAGGAACGCGCGCCATGGCCTGCGCGATCAAGCGTTGCCCTTCGCCGTCAGCCAGTCCGTCGCTCATCCGCGCGCGTTCCAGCGCCAGCAGCGCAAGCGCATTGCCGCTGGCCGGCCACAGCCGCGCGGTCAGATCGGGACGGCTGGCTTCGACATTGCGAGCCAGACCTTCGCGCAGCACCAGCGCGGCGCAGATCAGCAACAGCGCCAACCCCAGCAGATTGCGGGTTCGCCGCTGCGCCTGGATCACGCCCCGATGTCCAGCGTCTTGGGACCGGCCTGCCGGCCCTTGCGGCCCAGCGCGCCGAACAGGCCCTTGCTCGCCGCGCCATGTTCCGGGCCATAGCCATAGCCGTAGCCATAGTGTTCGTTATCGGCCCCGGATTTCAGCTGGAACTTGGTCAGGATCGCGCCGATCAGCCGCGCATTGGCGGCCTGCAAACGCCGGACCGTGCCCTGCACCGCCGAACGCCGCGCCGAACCGGCTTCGATCACCAGCAGCGTTGCGGCGCAGATCGAGCTCAGCACCGGGGCATCGGCCAGCCCCAACACCGGCGGAGCATCGACGATCACCACATCATACAACCCCTCGGCTTCGGCCAGCAATTCGTGGATCCGGACCGTGGCCAGCAATTGCGCCGGAGCAGGCGGGATCGGCCCGGCGGGCAGCAGCGCCATGTTCTTGAGCTTGGTCGGCACCACTTGCCCTGCCAGCCCATCGGACGTGCCGAGCAGCCCGCTAAGCCCGATCGATTCTCCATTGGCCGAAAGGAACGAAGGGTTGCGCATATCGGCATCGATCAGCAGCACCCGCAGCCCGATCCGCGCCAGATTCTGCGACAGGGCCAGGGCCGAGCTGGACTTGCCCTCGCTCGGGCGGGAACTGGTCACCAGCACCGAACGCGGCATCCCGCCATCGCCGACAAACCGCAGCGCGGTCATGATCGAATGATAGCCTTCGGTGACCGGAGACTTGGCGTCCTCCAGTTCCTCTGCCAGGGTCGACCCGCGCGCAACCCGCGGGACCACACCCAGCGCCGGGAGCTTGAGCATTTCGCCAATATCCTCAGGCGTCTTGACCGTATCGTCGATGAATTCGATCAGGAAGGCGAGGCCCAGCCCGGCGAGCAGGCCGATCACCAGCCCGATCCCCAGGTTGCGCAGCGGCTGCGGGCGGAACGGGGCCTTGGGCGGCAGCGCGGTATCGATCACGGTCGCCTGGCTTTCGCCCAGTTCGCCCACCACCCCGATTTCCTTGAAGCGCTGCAACAGCGCGTCATAAAGCTCGCGGTTGGTATCAACCTCGCGCTGGAGGAAGTTGTAGCCGATCCCGCGATTGCGCAGGTCCAGCACGTCGGCGCGCAGCGATGAAACCTTGGCCCGCAGCTCATTCTCGCGCCCGGCGGCGGCCTGGTACTTGCTACGCAGCGCGGCGTTGAGCGTTCCGGCTTCACGCGTCAGCGAGGTTTCGATCTGCGCGATCCGCCCGCGCAGGGCCAGCATGTCCGGATAGTCCGGCTTGAACGTCCCCAGCTTTTCCCGGTACTCCGCCTCGAGCCGCGCGCGTTCGGCACGCAGGGACTGCATCGCCGGATCGCCAGCCAGTTGCCCGGCATTGCCCGGCCCCGCCGCCTGGCGATAGCTTTGTTCCGCCGATATCCGGTCTGCGGTGGCTTCGGACAGCGCATTGTTGAGCGTCACCAGCGTCTGGCTGGACAGCGAATCCCCGGTCGCCGAACTCGGCCCATCGCGCCCGCTGCGGCTGCTTCCGCCGTTTTCCAGCGCGACGATGCCCTGATGCTGGGCATAGAGCACCAGCGCGCGTTCGCTGTTTTCCAGCTTGTCCCGCGCTGCGGCGAGCCGGTCCTGCAGGAACGTGCGCGCGTAATTGGTGGTGTTATAGCGGTTTTCGGTCGTGGTTTCGACAAAGCCGCTGGCAAAGGCATTGGTGATCCGCGCCGCCCGCGCCGGATCGGGATCGGTAAAGGCCAGGGTCACCAGATCGCTGCCCCGCAGCGGCACCACTTCCAGATTGGCCATCAGCTTGAACGTCGCGGCCAGTTCCCGCTGTTCGCGCGCGCCGCCCTGGGCGACAAAACCCGCATCGTCCGCCAGCTTTTGATTGCGCGCAACCCGCGCCGCCAGGGAACGGCTGCGCAGGATCCCGAACTGGGTCTGCAAATACTGGTCATCGTTGCGGAACCGCTGCACCGGCTGGTTGCGGCTGCCCAGGATCTGGGTCGGCTGGGCATTGATCTGCACCGTGGTAGAGGCGCGATATTCGCGCGTCGCCGCCAGGGTAAAGACCAGCGCCGCCAGCAACGCCGACCCGATCACGCCCAGCACCAGCCAGCGGTGCCGCAGCACCACCCGCAGCGCCTGATCGATATCGACCAGCCGCTTGGTCACCGTAACGTCAGGCATGGTCACAGCCTCACGCGGGGCAAACGATAGCCCGAGCAACTTGCGCGAGCCGCCCTGACCCGATGCGCCGTCCTCCCCCGTTTCGCTCACCTGCTTGATGCTCCGCTATTCATGCCGCTCCACAGCGTCCCGATTGCGGGCGCGAGCGGAGAAATCAGCCCATCGAATGGCAGGCTTCGCGGGCAAGGTAAAGCCGCAATCCCGGCCCGATCAGAGCGATATGCGCAGCGCATCGCGACCCTGATCCCGAGCAGGGGTGAAATCGGCCTGGTCCGGCTCTGCCGTGCGGTCCAGCAGCACGGCCGCCAGCGCCGCCAGCATCGCCATGGCAGCCGTGCGCAGTGGGTAATCGACCGCGCTGTGCAGCAGGATCACGCCCAGCGCCGCCCCGCCAGCCCGCGCCGCGCCGGTGCTCGCCCGCAGCATGGCCCAGCCCCACCAGCCGAGCACGGCAAGCGCCAGTGCGGCCCCCGGCAAGCCATACTCAAGCGCCACTTCGGCATAGTCGCTGTGGGCATGGTTGCGGTATTCGGGATCGGCCCGGGCGGGGTCTTCATAACGCGGATAGATCCGCTGGAACGATCCGCCGCCCGATCCCAGCGGCAGGTAATCGCGCGTCGCGGCCAAAGTGGTGGCAATGATCGCCGGGCGGTGCTGTTCCGCGCCGCCCGCCGGGGGTTCGGCGGCCAAGCGCTGCAATTGCCACAGGCCCAATGCGGCAGCCACCGCAGCGGCCAGCCCCAGCCCCACCACCATGGCGCCCCGGCCCACCGGCCAGAGCGGGCGGACATAAAGCAGGCTCGCCGCCAGCATGGGCAGCACCAGCACAGCACCTGCATCCGATCCGGTCAGCACCACGCCCCCCGCCAGCACCGCGCAAACCGCCAGCACCACCGCCCGCGCCGACAGCACCAGCGCGGCACAGGGCATGGCCGCCAGCAGCAAGGTGGCCAGGTGATTGCGGTTGGCGAACAGCCCGGTCGCCATGCCGGGGTTGGTCAATTCATAAGGTTGCAGCGCAGTGCCATTGCCGGACAACTGCTGGAGCAGCCCCAGCACGACCGAACCCAGCGCGATCCCGACCACGCTCAGCAGCGCCAGACGCCTGCCGCGCAGCGATGCCTGCGCCGCCACCAGCAGCACGGCCAGCGGCGGGAACAGCGCGGCCAGCGCTGACAGCGTGGCATCGCTATCCAGCGACAGCGGCAGCCACGGCTTGGGCAGCCCGGCCAGATCGAAGCCCTGGGCAATCTCTGCCCGCCCCGGCAGCGCGGCCCACAACGCGGGGGGCAGCGGCAAGAGTTGCAGCAGTGGTAACAGGATGGATGCTGCGCCGATCAACAGCAGGGGGCGTGCAAGGACGGCAGCCTGCCCCTGGATCAGCAGGGCGGCAAGCGCAGCCAGCGCCAGCAATTGCAGCGCCATATTGGCCCAAAAACCGCCCGAACTTGATCCGCCGAGCACCAGCCCGGCGAGCATCAAGGCTGGCAGCAGGTAATCACGCAGCATGCGTTGGGACACCACACCACCATCGCAGCGGGAAGATCAGGATATGTGTTTGAAACAGCGAATCAGACGATCCGCCGGAGCCGCT
>CAZKAX010000017.1:0-42179 GCA_964550775.1 uncultured Novosphingobium sp.
CCTCTCCCCTCAAGGGGAGAGGGCTTTTCAATCGCTTACAGCACGCTTTCCAGCCAGCCCTTGAGCTGGCTCTTGGGCGCGGCGCCCAGCTTCTGCGCAACCGGCTCGCCGTTCTTGAACAGCACCATCAGCGGAATCGACTGCACGCCGTACTTGGCGGAAATGTCGGTGTTTTCCATGATGTCGACCTTGGCGATGGTAACCTGATCGGCCAGTTCCTCGCTGATTTCCTCCAGCGCGGGGGCGATCATCTTGCACGGGCCGCACCAGTCGGCCCAGAAATCGACCAGCACGGGCTTGTCGGAAGCGAGCACGTCGGCGGCGAAGCTGTCATCGGTTACGGCTTTGGTGGCCATGGGTATCTCCTGTCTGTTGCTGCCAATCTAGGCCGCGATTGCTGCTTGGCAATTGGCCGAGGTCAAAAGGATTCCTGCTTGCCGGTCAATGCCTGCTTGTGGACAGCCAGCAGTTCGCCCGGAATTTCGATCAGGCGCGGCACCTGGGTATAAAGCAGCGCCGCCTCCACCCCGCGCCCCGGATAGGTCGCTTCCAGCGCGGCGGCATAAGCGGCCATCTGGCGCAGGATCGCTACCGGCACTTCATCCAGACTGGCAGGCGGACGCCGCGCGGTCTTGAAATCAATCAGGCGGATGCGATCACCCTTGATCAGCAGGCGATCGATCGTGCCCGCTACCACCTGATCGCCAACCGTCGCGGCGATGGGCACTTCGGCCAGCGCATCGGTGGAGAACAGCTCTGCCCAGCTCTTTTCCGCCAGCACCGCGAGCGCCGAGGTGGCGAGTTCCGCCCGGGCCGGAGCGGCCAGATCGCTGGCCGAACGCGCCAGCCAGGCCTGCGCGGCATTCTTGCGGTCCACAGGTGGCACCTCAGGCAAGCGCTCAAGCAGTCGGTGCAGCAGCACCCCACGCCGCGCCGCGGCTTGCCCGGCGCCCGGCGGCCAGGGCGGATCGGCGGCCTGCTCCTCGCCCAGGGCAGAGGGCGCGAGCGGGCGCGGCGGGCGGGGTTCGGCGGGGGCAGCGCGCTCCAGCCAGGGCGGCAGCAAAGGCAGCTGGTGGATCGTGGCCGATTGCGGCGGCATGGCAATGTCCGGCCGCGCGCCGTGTTCCGCGCGCGCGCCCCACAGCGGATCCTCGATCCATTCCTCTGGCTGGAACAGGCCCGCCAGCCGCGCATACCAGCTGTCCGGCGCGGGTTCCTTTTCCTTCGCGCCCAGCGCCCCGGCGACGAACAACGCCTCTTCCGCGCGGGTCATGGCGACGTACATCAGCCGCCAGTGTTCCTGCATTTCTTCGGCGCGCTGGCGCTCGTCCGCTTCGGCCAGGCGGCCCAGCTTCTCGTCCTTGGACAGCGAAGGCAGCGGGATCTTGCGCTCCCCCTCCCCCGCCGGATCGGCCAGATCGAGCGGGCTGGCGCGCGACGAATTAGGATTGTCCGCCGCATCGGCCAGGATCACGATCGGGGCTTGCAGGCCTTTCGATCCGTGGACGGTCATCACCCGGACTTCGTCCCCGCCCTGCGTCGCCTCGCGTTTCAGCTCGCCCTCACCCGCGTCGAACCAGCGGATGAAGCCCTGCAGGCTGGGCACTTCGTTGGCGGCGAACATGCTGGCGGCGTTGAGCAATTCGTCGATCGGATCGTTCGCCTCGCCCCCCAGCCGCGCGACCAGTTTGCGGCGGCCCTGCCATGGGCCGATCAAGAGCCAATGGAGCAGCGCCTGCGGCGGTTCGAAATCAGCGATCCGCAACAGATCGAGCAATTGCCCCAGGCCCGTCTCTACCTTGCCCCCGCGCTGGCGGCGCAAGTGGTCCCACAGCGCCACGCCGTCACCGCGATAGCCGTATTCCAGCAGGTCCTGCTGGTTCCAGCCAATCAGCGGCGAGACCAGCAGGCTGGCAAGATTGAGATCGTCGAGCGGCTGCGCGGCAAAGCGCAGCGCCGCCATCAGATCGCGCACGGCCAGCGGCGCGGCGAGCCGCAGGCGGTCCACCCCGGCCACCGCCACCCCGGCGGCATGGAGCCGCGCGACGATCAACCCGGCCAGTTCCTTGCGCTTGCGCACCAGTACCATGACGTCACCGGGCCGGGCGCGCCGCGACTCGCCCTTCACCAGTGGATAGCCTTGGTCGATCCATTCGCGCACCTGCTGCGCAATCCGGTCCGCCAGCTGGCGATCGGACCTGGCGAGCCAGTCTTCCTCGCCCTCCTCGCCCTCGTCCTCACTGGTTCCGGGCGCGCCGACCACGTGCCACAGCGTGACCATCCCGGGGCGGTCCTGTCCGACATGCGGTTCGGGTTCCTGCGCCAGCCCGAAGGCCGTGTGGCCGATCCGCCCGATCGCCAGATCGACGAATTCAAGGATCGACCGCGCAGTGCGGAAACTGGTGCCCAGCCCCAGTTCCTGCAGATCGCGCACCAGATCGTTGCGGCGCAGCGCCACGACGTTTTCGGCAAGCCCGGTCATCGCCTGCCGCACGCGTTTGCGAGCCTGTTCGAAGTTTTCAGGGCTGGTTCCCTGAAATCGGAAAATCGCCTGCTTGTAATCACCTACGACAAACAGTGTCCGCAGCTTCTCAGCATGCGCGCCTTCCCCGGCAAAGAAATCGCCGGTCAGCGCATCGATGATCCGCCACTGCGCGCCATTGGTATCCTGCGCTTCATCCACCAACACGTGATCGAACCGGCGGTCGAGCTTGTAGCGGATCCAGTCAGCCAGTTCGCTGCGGGTGAGCAGCGCGGCGGCCTGGCGGATCTGGTCATCGAAATCGATGAACCCGGCGCGGACCTTGGCCTCGTCCCAGGCAAGCGCGAACTTGCGGCCGAGTTCGAGCGTGGGGGTGAGGAACGCGGTGAGTTCCAACATGGCGCGGCGTTCGCGCACCACCAGCGAGCTTTCCAGCACTGCTTCTGCCGCCTGCCCGAAATAGCTTTCCAGCTTTTCGAGCGAGGGCACATCGCGGACGGTGTCCTTCTGGGTGAATAGCACCTTGTGCAGGTCGTCCAGTCGTTCCAGCCGCTCAGGCTGCGCGGCGGATAGCCAGTTGGCGATCACCACCCGCCCGGCTATGCCCTTTTTGCCGTTCCACTGCGAATAGGCGGACAGGCAGCACTGTAGCGCATCGACCGCGAACTCATCATCGCCGCACAGGCCCGCCAGATCAGCCTCGCTGGCATCGCTCGGCAAGCCCAGCAGGCGCAGCACATTGGCGCGCATCGGGGGCTGCCAGCCGCCCGGCCCTTCCCACGCCTCGCGCGCGGCGGCGCAGCGCAGCAGATAGCCTTGCACCGCATCGGGCCCCAACCGGACCGAAAGCTGCGCCAGCGCGTCGAGCGAAGCGACGTCGTTTTCGCGTTCGGCGCGGACCAGCAGATCGGCCAGCACTTCGCGGAGCAGCAGATCGCGGTCGCGGTCTTCCATCGCCCTGGTGCCGGGGGTCAGCCCGGCCTCATGCGGGAAGGCAGCGAGCAGCCACTGGGCGAAAGCGTGGATCGTATCGATCCGCAGCCCCCCGCCCGGGCAATCGAGCACCGCGGCAAACAGGGTGCGGGCGCGGGCAACGCTGTCCTGTCCGAAATCGGCCCCGATCGCCTTCAGGTCTCGTGCAAGTTCGGTGTCACTGGCCCGCACCCAGCGCGCCAGCACTTCGTTGATCCGCGCCGCCATTTCGGTCGCGCCGGCCTTGGTAAAGGTCAGGCACAGCACCTGGCTGGGGCTGACCTGCGGTTGCAGCAGCAGCCGCAGCACGCGCGCGGACAGCACCTGGGTCTTGCCCGTCCCCGCCGAGGCAGACAGCCACACCACTTCGCCCGGATCGACCGCCGGGCGCTGCTCGGGCGTGAGGGGATAGAGCCCGCTCATGCCCCGCCCCCGCGCGCCTGCCATTCGTCCAGCCGCATCAGCTGGTCGTAATCGTTGTAGCCGTAAAGGTCCGGTTGCAGGCTGGCCTCGAACGGAGCGTCGCCCTTGATGTAGAGATCGATCGCGCGGCCCAGATCGAGCGCGGTCTGATCGAGGAATTCCTCGCGGTCCAGCCCCTGCGAACGCTCGGTCCTGAACGGTTCGAACACGTATCCGAACGCCGCCTTGTCCTCGCTGCGCGGGCGCTTGGCGAGCGACCAGTATTCGAACCATTCGGGATCGCCCGCCACCCCCGGAAAGCCGCCCGCCGCCGCGATCAGGCCGATCACGCCCAGTTGCAGGGCATAACCATCGGCCACACGCTTGCGGCTGGGCGGTGTGCCGGTCTTGTAATCGACCACGGCGAGGCTGCCATCGGCCATGCGGTCGATCCGGTCGGCCCGGCCGTGGACCCTGACCCCGCGGAAGGTCATCTCGCCCTTCACTTCGCTAGCCAGCAAGCTGCGCCCCTCGGCGCGCTGCGCCGCAATCGCCTCGTCGATCCATTCGAGCGCCTTGGCGAGGCGCGGCCACCACAGGCTGCGGACCAGCGGATGCGCGCGCATCTCGGCCAGTTCCTCGGCAGCGAGGCGCAGCAGTTCGCCCGCGCCGTCCCCGGCCTTGTGCCAGCGTTCGAGCACGCGGTGGACCACCGTGCCCTTCCACGCCGCAGTCGGCTCCGCGTCAAGCGCATCCAGCACCCGCAGCCGCAGGATCGCCTGGGCATAGAACTGATAGGGATCGCCAAGCAGCCGGTCGATCGCGGTGACGGCCAGCGGCACGTCACGCTGCGCCAGCGTGGGATTGGGCGCGGGGCGTTCGGCGGGGTTGGCGCGGGGGCCAAGATCGATCTGGCGGGCGAGTGCCACCGCCTCCACCTCGCGATGCGTGGCGGCAAGTTCGCCCAGCATCGCCTCGACCCGCAGCACGAACCGGCTGGGGATCACCGGCGCGCCCTCGTCGCGCTGGGCCCAGCTCAGCACCACCTCGGGCGCACCCAAGGCCCCGGCGAGATCATGCGCCGACAGGCCGATGCGAAATTCCGCGCCCGGCACCCCCAGCGCGCGCAGCACGGCGGGGGGCAGCAGGGGCTCCGGACTGGGGCTCGCGGGCCAGACGCCCTCGGTCAGCCCGCAACACACCACCAGATCGGCCCGGCTCATCCGCGCTTCGAGCAGGCCATAGATCGCAACGCGCGGATGCCCGCCCCAGGGTGGCCGCACCGCCACGCCGTCCAGCGCATCGCGCAGCACCGCGGGCAGGTCTGCCGGGGAGAGCATGGTGCCGATTTCCCCTGCCGCGCCGCGCAAGTCATCGACCAGCGCGGCGAGCGCGCGGCCATCGGCATTGCCCCACAGTGCCTCGCCGCACAGCGCTTCGCCCGCCGTGGTCAGCCGGTCGAGCGCGTCAGCAAAGGGCACGGCCTCAGCCCAGTCGAGCAGCGGGGTGAGCACGCCTTCAACCTCATCCCACCACGCCCGGATTGCCTCACCATCGGCGCGCCTGGCCAGCTTGTCGATCGCGGCGCGCAGTGGCGGCAGGCCGGGGGCGGGACGCGGGCCACGCAGCGCGAGGTCGAGCGCGCGGCTCGCCTCAAGCCAGCGCGGGCGGTGTTCGCCGGCCTTGACCAAAGGATGCTGCAGCAGCGCCAGCAAAGGCACCGGCGCGGCGACCTGAGCGACCACTTCGGCCAGCAGCAACAGCACCCGCCCGGCGGTGGTCTGAGGCAACGGCTTGCCCGCCGAATCGTCTGCCTCGATCCCCCAACGCCTGAGGTGCGACACGACGCGGCCCGCCAGACCCCGATCGGGCGTGACCACGGCAACGCGGCGTTCGCTCTGCTCCAGCGCCTTGCGCACCAGCACCGCCACCGCCTGCGCCTCTTCCCCGGGATGCGCGCTTTGCATCAGCCGCACGCCCGACAGGCGGCGTTCCGCAGCGGGCAGATCAACCCAGCGCGCGCTGGCTTGCGGGGGCAGGAACAGGTTTGAAATCGCGCGACTGCGTTCGGGCCGCGCGGCGGAAAGTCCGGCACGGTGCCAGGGCTGCACCTCGTCACGGCTGACGCCCATCCGGCCCAGCAGCAGCTTGAGGTGATACTGCGGGTGGGTCACCGCATCGTTCGCGCCAAACGGCGGATCGTCCGGCCCCTCGGGCGAACCGGCCGTGCCCAGCGCGTCCCACACCTCGCGCTCCAGCTCCAGGTCAAGGTCAGGCAGGATCACTGCCCCGCGCGGCAATTCGGCCGCGACCCGCAGCAGCCGGGCCAGCGCGGGTGAGGCGCTGGTCACCCCGGCGGCGACAATCGGGTGCGGAGGCGGTTCCGCCTGCCAGCGGCTGGCCGCGCGGGCGAACAGCAGGTTACGGCGCGCGGGCGGATCAACCTCGCCCCGCGCGTCCAGCTCCACCTGCCAGCGCGCCCGGACTCGCGCGAACAGCACGGTCGATTCGCGCCAGTGATCGGCCAGATCGCCGACGATCCCGGCGACGCGGTCTTGTAGCAGATCGGCAAGGTCGAGACCCTCTACCGTCAGGCGGTCCATCGTCCGCCCCAGTTCCTGCGCCAGCCGCAGCAGGCCGGGGGCCTTGGGCGCCTTGTCGCCCATTTCCTCGCGCAGCAGCTCGGCCAGCCGCAGCCAGCGCCGGGTTGGATCGGCGGCCAGCGGAACCTCGCTGCCAGCACCCAGCGGATCGAGCAGCGGCCCCAGCGTCTCGTCCAGATCGAGATCGCCGACCATCGCCATGCGCGGCAGCAGCATGCCGCCGCCCGAAAGGCGCACGAAGGCCTCGGTCACGATCCGCTCCGCGCGGCGGCTGGGGAGCAGCAGGGTCAGCCGGGCGAGGCCCAGATCGGGTTCTGCGTAACGCGGGATCAGCCCCGCCACCAGCGCATCGGCAAAGCCGCGGTGCGCAGCGATCGAATAGACGCTGGGGCCCGGCCGCTCAGCCACCTGGCTTCAACCCTTCGTCATTGCGAGCGCAGCGAAGCAATGCAGAGCCGCGTAAACCGCGCTGGATTGCTTCGCTGCGCTCGCAATGACGAAATCATGGTGTTTGCGCCAGATACGCTTCGGTCAGGCCGATTGCTTCGGGATAGCCGACATCGAACCAGTCGCCATCGTGGACCAGCCCGTAACACCGACCCTGCGCAATTGCGCGATCCCAGAAGACATTGGTAGAGAACACGTCCGACGGCGGATCGATGACCACGTGCTTTGCCAGCAGCTGGATTCCGGTCCAGACATAGGGCCGCGCGCGCTTTGGCTCGTCGCGCGACAGGCGGCCCTGATCGTCCAGATCAAAGTCCCCCTGCCCCTGCGTATTGCCTGCTCGTTCAAACGGCACGACCAGCATCAACACGTCCATCCGCTCCGCGTCCCACATCGCCGCCATGCGGTGCAGCGCGTGCTCATCAGTATCGGCAAACCAGTTGTCGGCATTGATGCAAAAGAACGGATCGTCCGGGATCAGCGGCAGGGCCTGCACCAACCCGCCGCCGGTATCGCGCAGCAAGCTGCGCTCATCCGATATGCTGACATCAAAATCCGCGGCGTGGCGGGCCAAATGCGCCTCGATCTGTTCGGCAAGGTAGTGGACGTTGACCACGATCCGCCCCACCCCGGCATCGCGCAGCAGATCCAGCACATGATCGAGCAGCGTCATCCCCGCCACTTCGACCAATGGCTTGGGCCTGGTAGCGGTCAGCGGCATCATCCGCGTGCCTTTGCCCGCTGCCATCACCATGGCGGTGCCGGGCATGTTTGCCGCAGCGCTCATGCGTCGAACGTGCCGCCCAGAGCTTCGCGCAGCGCGGCGGGCACATTGGCGTCGAACCATTTCGCCACCGGTTCCAGCGCCGGATGGGTCAGGTCACGCTCCATCGCTTCCCACACGCGCGGGATGTAGGACAGGTACTTGGGCTTGCCGTCACGCTTCCACAGGCGCACGAAAATGCCGACGATCTTGGCATTCCGCTGCGCGCCGAGCCGGGCATAGTCAGCCAGAAAGTCCTCCCCCGCGTCGGTCTTGCCGACGTAATAGTCGAACATTTCGGCCTCAAGCTGCGGCGATACATCGCGCCGCGCATCCTGCAGCAATGACACCAGATCATAAGCCGGATGGCCCACCAGCGCGTCCTGAAAATCAAGCAGGCCCTGTTCGCGCAGCGATCCCAGCAGCATGATGTTTTCGGCGTGGTAATCGCGCAGCACCGTTACCCCGGGGCGCTGACGCGGCAGCATCGGGGCCAGCGCCTGTTCCCACGCGGCGGCATAGCCGGGGCCATCGACATAGAGGTTCTGCGCAGGGCAGTACCAATCGACAAACAGCTTCGCCTCGCGCTGGTATTCCTGCATGCCGTAATCAACGAACGGCCCGGGCGGCAGGCGGTGCAGTTCGATCAATGCGTCGATCGCGGCGGTATAGATCTCGCGCTCATCCCCCGGCCATTGATCGACATATTCGCGCATCCGCGATTCGCCGAAATCTTCCAGCAATACCAGCCCGCGCGCAGCATCTTCGGCCAGCACGCGCGGGGCGCGCATGCCATTGGCATCAAGCCATTTGGCGGCGCGCAGGAACGGCTGCGGATCTTCCTCAGGCGGCGGGGCATCCATCAGCATCGCGGTCTTACCGCTGGCCCGGCGCAGACGGAAATAGCGGCGGAACGAGGCATCCCCGGCAAGCGGTTCAACCGCCGCGTCCTCCCACCCGGCAGTGGCAAGGAAAGCGTCGAGACCGGCGGGCAAATTCAGTTCCATGGCTCGCGCCCTAGCCAATCCGGACCGGGTTCGACAATGGCCATCCGCCCCGTTTCCGCAGTTTCCAGACAAATCGACAGGCAGCCCGGTTCGTGGGCAAAGCCGCCCACCTGATCGGGCCATTCCGCCAGCAGCGCCGCGCCTTCCCGGTAATGATCCAGCCCCAGTTCCTCCGCCTCTGCTGCGCGTTCCAGCCGGTAGAAATCGGCATGGACCAGCGGCAGGCGCACCGATGGCGGATCGTAGGTTTCGATGATTGCAAAGCTGGGGCTCGGCACTTCGCCCTGATGGCCCAATGCGGCGATGATCGCGCGCGCCAGCGTGGTCTTGCCCGCGCCCAGCCCGCCAGACAGCGCCACCACATCGCCCGCCCGCAGCCGCGCCGCGATGGCCGTGCCGAATGCGGTGGTCGCCGCAAGATCGGGCAAGGGAATGCGCATCACGGCAGATCGATGATTGCGGCGGTGCCCTGCCCCGGCTCGCTGTGCAACGCCAGCGTGCCGCCATGCGCCTCGATCAGCTGGCGGGCGAGCGGCAGGCCCAGGCCCTGGCGGCGTTCCACCGCCTTGCCATCGGCCGTCAGCTTGAGCCCGTCGAGCGCGCGCGCCAGCGTGGCGGCGTCCATGCCGGGGCCGTTGTCGGATATGACCACCCGCGCCTTGCCCTTGCGGCCTGACAGTTCAACCAGGATCCGCCCGCCAGCAGGCGTTGCGGCAATGGCGTTGTCGATCACATGGCCCAGCGCCCGGCCCAGACGGCGGCGATCCCCGGTGATCCGGCCCACGCCCTTGTCTCCGCGCAGGTCCAGCGCGAGGCCAGCTTCCTTGATCCGGGCCGCCCGGTCTTCCACCAGTTTGGTGACGAAGGGCAGCAGATCGATGTCTTCGCGCGCCAGCGGCAGCATCCCGGCTTCGCTTTGCGACAGGTCGAGCACGCTTTCAATCTGTTCGCCCAGCCGCTCCACCGAAGTCAGAATCGCGCCGACATATTCCTTGCCGCTCTCGCTGAGGTCCCCGCCCAGCCCGGCTTCAAGCAGTTCGGCAAAGCCGCCAATCGAGGTCAGCGGCGTGCGGAATTCATAGCTCATGTTGGCCAGGAACCGCGTTTTCATTGCGTCAGTTTCTTCCAACGCAAGGTTGCGTTCGCGCAGTGCTTCCTCGGCCTTTTGCGAATCGGTGATGTCCAGCACCGTCAGCAATCCGTTGCCATCGGGCAGCGGCACCCCGGCAAATTCCAGCGTGCGCCCATCGGCCAGCAACGCGCGCCCGCCAGTCTGCTTGCGGTCCAACGTGGCGGCGCGGACCACATCGCCCACGGCCTTGGCCTTGACCGGCTTGGCCAGCCGCCGTGTGATCTGTTCCAGCAGGGTTTCGATCCGGGGGTGGGAATCGAGCAGGTTTTCTTCCAGACCCCAATCGGCGGCAAACCGACGGTTCCACAGCTGAAGGCGGCCATCGGGGGCGAACACGGCGACCGATTCGAACAGGCTGTCGAACGTCGCGGTGCGGGTGCGCAGCAGGGTGTCACGCACCGCGGACAGGCGCAGCTGCTCGGTCCGGTCCTCGGCAATCAGCAGCATTCCGCCATCGGGCAGCGGCTGCGCGACGATCCGCAGGTGCGTGCCATCGGCCAGCACCCAGGCCTCTTCCTGCGCCGTGCTGGCCAGGAACCAGGCTACACGTTCGCGCCGCCAGGCGGGGAAATCCCGCGCTTCGGGCACGCGCCCGGCATCACGGGCCAGATCGAGCAGGCGTTCGAACTGCGGCGGATCAAGCATCACCGCCGGTTTCAACGCGAACAGCCGCTGGAACGGCTGGTTGGCGAAAGTCAGCTGGCGCTTGGCATCGAACTGCGCGACCCCGGCGGAAAGCTGATCGAGCATCGCGCGCTGGGCATCGCGGAAGGCGCGGAAGGCGCGGGCCTGTTCCTCCATATCCTCGATATCGACGGCATAGCCGGCCACACCGTCCTCACCCAGCGGCAGATCGGACACGCGGTGCGCGCGGCGGGCACCGTCAATTGTCACCGGCACGATCCGTTCGATCGGCAAATGCTTGCCCAGCGCCTGCGCGGCGACTTGCTGCGCGGTCAGGCCATCGACGCTTTCGACCAGCTCGATCCCGTCGGCCACGACCTGACGCGCGTCCTTGCCGCCAACCGCGCGGACATAGGCATTGTTGACCAGTTGCAGCGTGCCATCGGGGCCGCGGAACCACATCGGCATCGGCGCGGCTTCGATCAGGCCAACCAGGGCGGCGAAATCGGCCTGGGCGCGGGCGGCTTCGGTGCGCAGCTGGACCAGTTCGCTTTCGCTGTCGGAAAAGTCGAACACCCAGACCAGCGCGGCCCCGCCCGGCGAGACCGCCGGATCGGCCAGATGTCCGCGCAAGGCCAGGCTGCGCTTTGACCCGCGCGGGGTGACGACCATGCGGAACGGCGCGGCGGTCTTTTGCGTGCGGCGCACCGCCTCGCTCAATTCCTCCAGCTGCTCGCGGGTCAGCCCGCCCCCCCCGCCGTCGATCCGGCCGCCATCAAGTTCGGTCAGGAACTGGGGAACCCGCTCCAGCCCAATCCAGTTGGCCAGCCGCTGCGGGGCTTCGATCTTGCCATCGGCGCGGACCAGCAAGGGCAGCGCCGGGCTTTCATCGACCATCTTGGCCAGCCGCCGCGCCTGGCGCTGGCCGGATTCGGCCTTGCGCTCACGCTGGCGGGCACGCTGCCATGCCCAGATCGCCGCCATAGTCCAGGCCGCCAGCAGCAGCCCGACCAGCAACAGCACTGCGGGGGTCAGAGTCATGCTTCCCAGCTATGCGCGTGCGGCCCGGAATACAACCGGGCGGCACGCACAAGCTGTCGATCAATAGCGATAGTGATCCGGCTTGAACGGGCCGGTTTCGGACACGCCGATATAGTCCGCCTGCTTCTTGCTCAGCTTGGTCAGCTTCACGCCCAGCTTTTCCAGATGCAGCGCCGCGACCTTTTCGTCGAGGTGCTTGGGCAGAACATAGACCTCGTTCTTGTACTGTGCCGGATTGGTGAACAGTTCGATCTGCGCGAGGGTCTGGTTGGTGAAGCTGCTGCTCATCACGAAGCTGGGGTGGCCCGTCGCGCAGCCCAGATTCACCAGGCGGCCCTTGGCGAGGATGATGATCTGCTTGCCGTCCGGGAATTCGACCAGATCGGTGCCGGGCTTGACCTCGGTCCACTTGTAGTTGTCGAGCGCCGAAATCTGGATTTCGCTGTCGAAGTGGCCGATATTGCAGACGATGGACATCGGCTTCATCGCCTTCATGTGCTCGGCGGTGATCACGTCCTCGTTGCCGGTGGCGGTGACGAAGATGTCGCAGCGCTGCACGGCTTCTTCCATGGTGACGACTTCATAGCCTTCCATCGCCGCCTGCAGCGCGCAGATCGGATCGATTTCGGTGACCATCACGCGCGCGCCGCCCTGGCGGAGTGAGGCGGCCGAACCTTTACCCACATCGCCAAAGCCCGCAACGCAGGCGACCTTGCCGGCCAGCATCACGTCGGTGGCGCGGCGGATCGCGTCAACCAGCGATTCCTTGCAGCCGTAGAGGTTGTCGAACTTCGACTTGGTCACGCTGTCGTTCACGTTGATCGCGGGGAACGGCAGCTTGCCGTCCTTGGCGATCTGATACAGGCGGTGGACGCCGGTGGTGGTTTCTTCCGACACGCCCTTGATGTGGGCGACCGACATGGTGAGGTAGCCCGGCTTCTTCTTGAGGAAGGCCTTGAGCGCGCGGACGAATTCGATTTCCTCGGCATTGCTGGGTTCGAACAGGTCTTCGCCCGCTTCCACCCGCGCGCCCCACAGCGCGAACATGGTGGCATCGCCGCCATCGTCGAGGATCATGTTGGCGGTCTGGTCACCCCAGTCGAAGATCGAACCGACATAGTCCCAGTATTCGGCCAGGCTTTCGCCCTTCACCGCGAACACCGGAATGCCCGCAGCGGCAATCGCGGCGGCGGCGTGGTCCTGGGTGGAGAAGATGTTGCAGGTGGCCCAGCGCACTTCGGCGCCCAGCGCGGTCAGGGTTTCGATCAGCACCGCGGTCTGGATCGTCATGTGCAGCGAACCGGTGATGCGCGCACCCTTGAGCGGCTGCGAGGCGCCGAATTCCTGGCGCAGCGCCATCAGTCCGGGCATTTCGGTTTCGGCAATGCGGATTTCAGCGCGGCCATAGTCGGCAAGGCCGATATCGGCGATCACATAGTCATGTTCGGTCTGGGCGGTAGTCACCGGGGAAGCTCCTGAATCTGGAGGAACCGCCCGTGCGGGGCAGGACGGCACCTGGTCTGTGCCGCCCCTTACCCACTTGCCCCTAACGAGGCAAATATAAAGATGTCTTTATATGGCCTAGCGGCGCAACCAAGCAAACTGCGGGGTGCCGCTGCTTTCCAGCAACTGGTCCGCCGCTGCGATCAGCGGTTCGGGACCGCGCGCTTCAGCCAGCCCGCGTGCGACCTGCTTCAGCTGGCCGCAATCGAGCCAGGGGTGGCCCTGGCCATAGGTGTTGGCCATGGTCACGCTAAGCTTGTCCAGCGCGCGGTCCGCCGTGCGTCCCCCCCCGCCCATCTGCACTTTGAGCGCATCGCTGGCGGCGTTCAGTTCGGCCAGGTGGTTGGTGGTGAAGCGGCCATATTCGGCCTGGAAATTGTCAGCCCCGGTGCGGCAGCGCAGCCCGGTTACCATCAGCATGATGTCCAGCCGGCGCAGCTTTTCCGCGCTGCTCATCGATCCAGCGCTGGCCGGCGCGGCGATCATCATGGAACAGGCGACCAGTCCGGCCGCGACCCCTTGTGCAATCTTCATCTGCAGTCTCCCGGCGGAGAACGACCCCCGCGAACCACAGACTCGGTCAATTCGTTTAGCTTTCCTTAAAGCGGCGCAGTAAAGCGAATTTAACCATGCACGGGCGTTGCCCTCTGGCCGATCACGCCTATATCCTGCGAAAGACTCGCAACACTGCCTACAGGAGAATGACGATGACGATTGCCGTTGGTGACAAGCTGCCCGACGTTAAGCTGGTCAAGGCTGGCGAAGCTGGCCCCGAAGCGGTCCAGTCGGCCGACTATTTCAAGGGCAAGCGCGTGGCGCTGTTCTCGGTGCCGGGTGCCTTCACCCCGACCTGCTCGGCCAAGCACCTGCCGGGCTATGTCGATCACGCCGCAGACCTCAAGGCCAAGGGCATCGACGAGATCGCCTGCACCGCCGTCAACGATCCGTTCGTGATGGGCGCCTGGGGCAAGGCTTCGGGCAGCGCGGATGTGACCATGCTGGCCGATGGCAACGGCGATCTGGCCGAAGCCCTGGGGCTGACCATGGACGGTTCGGGCTTTGGCCTGGGTAAGCGCGGCCAGCGCTTTTCGATGGTGGTCAACGACGGTGTGGTCGAACAGCTCAACGTCGAAGCACCGGGCGAATTCAAGGTCAGCGCTGCAGACTACATGATCGAACAGCTCTAAGCCCCTTGCACCAGTCCTGATCGGGACTGCCGGAAATCATTACCCCCTCCCCCCCAACAGGAGGGGGTAATTGTGTCAGCCGTGCATCGGCGGGGTCCCCGGGCTTGTGCAGCACCCTTGCGGCCCGGCCCAAGGCACGGCATCACCTGCCCCACAACCGAACGGGGACCCCAACGATGCGCCTTGCCGCCAGCCTCCTGCTGCTCGCCACCACGACCATGCCGCTTGCCGCGCAGGACAAGAAGCCTGATGCACCCAAGGCCCAGACCCGCAAGGATGCCATGGTCGCCGAGGTTGAGCAGGCTTGGGTCAAACCCCCGGTGGAAGAAGCCAGCGCGGTCAGCAAGGGCGTGGCCACCGTGCGCGGGGCGAAAATCGCCTACACCGCCACGGCCGGAACCCTGACCATCCGCGACGATGACGGCAAACCGACCGCAAGCGTGTTCTATACCGCCTATACCAAGGACGGCGGCGGCAACCGCCCGGTCACCTTCTTCTACAACGGCGGCCCCGGATCGCCCACGGTCTGGCTGCACATGGGCAGCTTTGCCCCGGTTCGCGTGCAAACCGGCGATCCGGTCTATGTCGCCCCGTCGCAATATGCCCTGCGCCCCAACCCGGACAGCCTGATCGACAAGACCGACATGGTGTTCATCGATGCGATCGGCGCGGGCTGGTCACGCCCGCTGGGGGACAAGACCGGCAAGGATTTCTGGGGCGTCGATCAGGATGCAGATGCCTTTGCCCGGGCAATCATGCGCTATGTTGCCAAGAACAACCGCTGGACCAGCCCCAAGGTGCTGTTCGGCGAAAGTTACGGCACGCTGCGTTCGGGTGCAGTCGGGGCATTGCTGGAGGATCGCGGGGTCAGCCTGGACGGGATCGTGCTGCTTTCCACCATCCTCAACTATGGCGTGCGCCAGCCGGGTTATGATCAGAACACCATGATCCTGTTCCCGACTTTTGCGGCGACCGCGTGGTATCACAACCGCGTGCCGGGCCGCCCTGCCAGTCTGGAGGATTTCCTGACCCAGGTCCGTGCCTTCGTGGCCGGGCCCTATGCCGCAGCCCTGGCCAAGGGCGATACGATTGCCCCCGAAGAAGCCCGTGCGGTGGCGCAGCAGATGGCGGCCTTTACCGGTCTGCCGGTCGATTACATCCTGCGCGCGCGGCTGCGGGTGACGCTGGGCCATTTCCAGACCGAGCTGCTGCGCGATCGGGGCCTGGCCACAGGGCGGCTCGATACGCGCTATCTGCTTAACATGGGTGATGCCAATGCCGACAGCCCGGATGACGATCCGGCAAGCACCGCGATTACCGGGGCCTATTTCGCCACGTTCCGCGATTATGCGGCGCGGACCCTGGGGTACCGGACCGACATGCTTTACAAGCAGTCCGCCCGCGACAGCAGCTTTGACTGGGACTGGAAACACCGCGCCCCCGGCGAACGCGGCGCGCAGACTTCACCCAATACAGGGGTGGACCTGGCCTATACCATGCGCACCAATCCGCATCTGAAAGTGCTGTTCCTGAACGGTTATTATGATGCCGCGACCCCGTTTTACAGCACCGAGTTCGATGCCGCCCACCTGGGGCTGGCCCCGGATCTGCGCCGCAACATCAGCTTCAAATACTATCAGGCCGGGCACATGATCTACCTCAACCCGCAGGCGCTGACCCAGATGCGGGACGATGTGGCCGCGTGGTATGACGCGGCGGGGCGGTAAGGAGAATGTCCCGGCCCTTCCCCTAAAAACGAGAGGGACCGCCAGCCCTCAATCCTCGCGCGGCTTGGGTCGGGCGGAAAGCGGCTTGCGGTATTTCAGCGCCATTTTCATATCGGTAAAAGTGCCGCGCGCGCCGCAATAGGAATGGCAGCCGCCGTCACGGTCGGTCCAGCGCAGGTCCTTGCCCTGGCGCCAGATTTCCAGCTTGCAGGCCTTGCCATCCCAGCCATCGGGATCGGTGAAGACCAGCTTCTGCCCGACCAGCTTGGCGGTGCCTTCCAGATCGCAGGTGTGGCCGTTGAAGAAATTGAGCGCGAACGTGACTTTGGCATGGCCGGCGTCGATCGGTGCGATCGACACCTCGTCAGTCACGTCGAACTTGCCGCCGCCAACATCGCCGCTTTGCCAGGTGCGGGCGTAATAGCCAGCCATGCCTGCCAACGGCGATCCGCCGGCCGCGTGCAATATGGCCCCGCCCGCAAAGGCCAGCGCCAGACCCGCCAGAACCATCCCCTTGCGCATGATCAATACCCCATCAGGCTGAGCACTTCCTTGCGGCTGCGCGAATCTTCAAGGAAGCACCCCAGCAACCGGCTGGTGACCATGCCGACGCCGGGAGTCTTGACCCCGCGCCCGGTCATGCAGCCGTGCTGCGCCTCGATCACCACAGCGACGCCATGCGGATTGAGGTTTTCCCAGATGCATTGCGCCACTTCGGCGGTCAGCCGTTCCTGGATTTGCAGGCGCTGGGCATAGCCGTGCAGCACACGGGCCAGCTTGGAAATGCCGACCACCGAATGGCGCGGCATATAGGCGATCGCGGCCTTGCCGGTGATCGGGGCCATGTGGTGTTCGCAGTGCGACTGGAACGGAATGTCCTTGAGCAGCACCAGTTCGTTATAGCCGCCCACTTCTTCGAACTGGCGGGCCAGGTGCAGCGCCGGGTCTTCCTGATAGCCCTGGCAATATTCCTTCCACGCCCGCGCAACCCGGGCCGGGGTATCGACCAGCCCTTCGCGCTCCGGATCGTCGCCTGACCAGCGCAGCAGAGTGCGGATCGCTTCCTGCACTTCATCGGGCACCGGCAGCTTGGCCATCGGGCCACCATCGCCCGCATCGTGATCGCAGCTCATTACCGTATTTCTCCTTCAGCGCGGGCGGCGCAACCAGCCGCCCCGGGCAAACAATCCGCGCCGTTTGCTGAACGGTTCGAACAATTCCTCCGGCCGCTCGGGATCGAGCAGCGCGTTGTCAGCCACCGCTTTCTCCGTTTCGGTCAGTTCAGGCAAGTGCAAAGCATCCAGCCGCTTGCCGCTTTTTGGCGCATTCTGGATCAGCGCCAGCATCGATGGATTGGCGGCCAGTGCCTGGCGCACGTCTTCCATCTTCATTCCGCAGTGTTCGGCCAGCAGGCGGTGGCGCAGGCGGGTGATCGCGGCCCTGGCGTGGCCATTACCGGGGCGCGCGGCATCGATGAACAGGTCGCATTCACTGTCCAGCCCGAGCGAGCGATTGTTCATGTTGGCCGAACCGATCCGCATCACTTCATCATCAACGATCATCATCTTGGCGTGGATGTAGATCGGTGTTCCGGCGGCGTTGCGGGGGACGAAGATGCGGAAGCGCTGTGTGTGATCGTGTTCCGCCACGGCATGGCACAGCCGCACCCGCGCGCCGTCCATCGCCGCCTGTTCCAGCCAGCCTTCGGCGCTCAGCGGGTTGATCAGGACTACTTCGGGCGGATCGGGCTCGGCCATTTTGCGGGCGATCGCCTCGGCCACGGCGCGGGCGGCGAAGTATTGGCTTTCGGCATAGATGAAGTGCTTGGCGCGGGCGATGTGTTCGATGAACAGGCGTTCGATCTCGCGCAGTTCGCTGGTCCCATTCCAGGCGGCGCGGGTGCGCGAAATGCCCACTTCGACGTCGGTGAATTCCGCCTTGAGCTCACCCGGCCAGGGCGAGGCCGATTGCGGCCAGCAAGGTTCCAGCGGCGCCCCGCCCGCAATGCCCCAGCGCTGCCGCCCCAGTTCGCCCAGCGCGGCGGCGGCTTCGCCTTCGACCAGCATGGTCAGGTCATGCCACGGGCCATAGAGTCGGCGGCCATAGGGCAAGCGACGGCGTGGATCGTTTTCGCGGTGTTCGGGGGTGTCCCACCGGTCGGACGTCATGTCGATCCCGCCGCAGACCGCGAACTTGTCATCAATCACCACGATCTTCTGGTGGTGGCTGCAACCGACCGGATGGGCGGAATCGAATTTGAAATCGATCTGGCGGTGGAACAGCCAGCGAAACAGATCGAGCGCCATCGATCCGCGAAAGATGAATTTCAGCGCGCCGATGTTCCATTTCAGCAGCCGCACCTGCAGATCGGGGGTGCGTTTGCACAGCCAGACGATATAGGCCCCCAGCCGCGCGGGCATGGCCAGCTTGCTCGGCCGGTTCCACCACCTCCGCCCCTGCCCCAGATGGATCCGGCTGTCGAAATCCCACCCGATCAGCATGATCCGCTGGCGCGCGCGGCGCATCGCGGTTTGCATCACTTCGAAATAGTCCGCCGCGTCGATCACCACATGGGCGCGGCTGGCGCGGACGAAGCGCCAGACCGATGGGGAAATGCCGCTATCCGGATCGTCGCAAGGGGCCGCCATGGCCCGACCCTAGGTCAGCGCATCGCCCCCAGCAAGCGCCCTTGCAGGATCAGGCGCTCGCCCGCCCCCGGAACGCGATCACCGCGCCTTCGCGGTGGCGCAGGCGGTTCCACGCATCGAGCGCGGCGACCTTGTAGCCCTCAGCCAGGGTGGGATAATTGAAGCTGTTGTCGATGAAATAGTCGATCGTCCCGCCCAGCTCGATCACCGCCTGACCGATATGGACCAGTTCGGTCGCGCCTTCGCCGATGATGTGGACGCCCAGCAGGCGGCGGGTCGTGATATCGAACACCAGTTTGAGGATCCCGGCCTCCACCCCCATGATGTGGCCGCGCGATGTTTCGCGGAACCGGGCGATGCCGCATTCCACCGCCGTCCCGCGCCGCCGCGCCTCGTCCTCGGTCAGGCCGACGCTCGACAGTTCGGGCACGGCATAGATCCCGATCGGAAAGTTAGATCCGCCCTTGGGCAAGGGCTGGTCAAACGCATGGCAAGCCGCCGCGCGGCCCTGTTCCATCGAGGTTGAGGCAAGGCTGGGCCAGCCGATCACGTCGCCCGCGGCATAGATGTGCGAAACCTGGGTCTGGAAGGTGCCGGGATCGACCTTGATCCGCCCGCGTTCATCGGTTTCGATCCCGGCCACGCCCAGCTCAAGGCTATCGGTCGCGCCGCGCCGCCCGGCGGTGAACAGCACCATCTCGCTGCGCAGTTCGCGCCCGTCGGACAGCACGCAGACCGGGCAGCCATCGTCGCCGAATTCCACCCGGTCGACATCGCACGACAGCCGCAGCGCCATGCCCTGATCGCGCAAGTGATAGACGAAATGATCGACCAGTTCCTGATCCATGAATTCCAGCAGCCGCGCGCGCGGTTCGACCAGGGTGACCGGCACGTCGAGCGCGGAAAAGATTGTGGCATATTCCAGCCCGATCACGCCCGCCCCCACCACGGTCAGACTGCGCGGCACGCGGGGATTGAGGATGAACTGATCGCTATCGAGCACTTTCACCCCGTCAAACGGGATGCCTTCGGGGCGATAGGGTTCGGTGCCCACCGCGATCAGGATCCGCTCCGCCTCGACGATTTCTTCCGCCGTGCGGCCATCGCCGTGGTTGCGGATCGCCAGCTTGTTCGGGCCGACGAACCGCCCCGCCCCGACCATGGTCTTCACCCCGTTGCGGGCGAACTGGTGTTCCAGCACCTCGATCTCGTGCGTCAGGGTCTTGCCGAGCCGGTTGGTCAGGTCAGTGGAATCAATGTCGCGCTTGACCCGGTAGGACCGGCCATAGAACCCGCGCTCGCGCCAGCCCGACAGGTTCAGCGCGGTTTCGCGCAGGGTCTTGCTGGGGATCGTCCCGGTGTGGACCGAAACCCCGCCCACGCGCTCGCGGTTGTCCACCACCAGCACGCTCTTGCCCAGCTTGGCTGCCTGCACTGCCGCACGGCGCCCGGCCGGGCCGCTACCCAGCACCACAAAATCGAACTTCGCCATCGGTTCCCCTTCCTGATCGGCACGGGCAAAGGACGGCGCGGGGCGGGAAAAGTTCAGTTCGTCAGCAAAAGTTACAATTGTGTCAGTTGACGCGCGCCACCGGCATGGCATGGTGACGCATTGCGAACGAAAACGCATTTGGGGATGAGGAGGACATGATGCGGGGCAAGACGCTGCTGGCGGCCATGCTGCTAACGGGAACCATGCTGACGGCGGGCTGCGATCAGGCCGAACGGACGCTGTTTGGCAAGCAGAGCGAAGCCGATATCAAGCAGACCGCCTATCCCGAACGAGTCTATTGGGGCGATACCCACCTCCACACCGCCAATTCGGTCGATGCCTTCGGCTTTGGCAACCGCCTGCCGCCTGAGGACGCGCTGCGCTTTGCGATGGGGCAGGAAGTGACCAGCTCGACCGGGCTCAAGGCCAAGCTTGAACGCCCGCTCGACTTCCTGGTGATCTCGGACCACGCCGAAGGTCTGGGATCGACCAAGGCACTGTATGACGCACCCCGATCGATGATTTCCGATCCGACGATGCTGCGCTGGTACGACATGATGCATGAAGGACCGGCCGGCTCGCTCAAGGCGATGGGCGAAATGCTGCAGGCGCGCGGCAATGGCACGGCTCCGGCGGCAATGAACGATCCGGTCGCGGGCAAGGAACGCACCGCGCGCATCTGGCAGCAGAACATCAACACCGTTGAACGTTACAACCACGCCGGCAAGTTCACCGCCTTCTTCGGCTTCGAATATACCCTGATGCAAGGCGGCAACAACCTGCACCGCAACGTAATCTTCCGCGATGGCCCGGACAAGGTCAGGCAAGTGGACCCGCTCGATCCACAAAAGGAAAAGTGGGCCGACAAGCTGTATGACTACATGGACGCCTATGAACAGAAGACCGGGGGCAAGGTGCTGGCGATCCCGCACAACAGCAACCTGTCGAACGGGCTGATGTTCATGCTGACCGAGCCCAACGGCGGGCCGATGAGCGCGGCCTATGCCAAGCGCCGCGCCGCGCATGAGCCGGTGGTCGAAGCCACCCAGATGAAGGGTGACAGCGAATCGCACCCCTTCCTTTCGCCCAATGACGAATTTGCGGGCTATGGCACTGCCGGGTGGGACAAGAACAACCTGATCGGCAACCAGCCGACCAAGCCCGAGGAATATGCCGGCAACTATGTGCGCGAAGCGCTCAAGCGCGGGCTGCTGATCGAGAGCAAGACCGGGGAGAACCCCTACAAGTTCGGCCTGATCGGATCGACCGACGCACACACCAGCCTGGCCGCGGTCGAGGAAAACAACTTCTTCGGCAAGCACCCCGGGGTGGAGCCCAATTCGCACCGCGCGACCGACAATTTCGTGCCGGGATCGAAAAGCGAGAAGATGAACTGGACTTCACTGTCCAGCGGCTATGCGGCGGTCTGGGCCACGGCCAACACGCGCAGCGCGATCTGGGATGCGCTCAAGCGGCGCGAGGTCTATGCCTCCACCGGCCCACGAATGGTGGTGCGCTTCTTCGGCGGGTGGGATTTCACCGCCGATACGCTCAAGGGTGACTGGGTCAAGGCGGGCTACGCCAATGGCGTGCCGATGGGCGGACAGCTGAGCGCCAAGCCGGGCGGCAAGCCCAGCTTCATCATTTCCGCGCTGAAGGACCCGATCGGCGCGAACCTGGACCGTGTGCAGGTGGTCAAGGGCTGGGTCGACAAGGCCGGAAACAGCCACGAACAGGTGTTTGACGTGGTCTGGTCCAGCCCCGAAAGCCGTGCCTTCACCGGCGGCAAGCTGGCGCCGGTGGGCGATACGGTCGACACCGCCACTGCGACCTACAAGAACACCATCGGCGCCCCGGCCCTGACCACAGTCTGGACCGATCCGGAATTCGACCCCTCCGCCCGCGCGTTCTATTACCTGCGCGTGCTGGAAATCCCGACCCCGACCTGGCTTGACTATGACATGGTCAAGTACAAGTCGGTGCTGCCGGCGGACTATCCGCTCAAGCAGCAGGAACGCGCCTATACCTCGCCGATCTGGTTCACGCCGAGCTGAAGCCGGAACAGGGATAAACAGGGAGCATAATGGCAATGAGCAAGGCGAAATTGACGGCAGCCCTGCTGCTGGGCAGCGCGATGATGCTGTCGGGCTGCGAACAGGCGCGGACCGTGCTGTTCGGCAAGGTCAGCGAGGCCGACGTCAAACTGGCGGACTATCCTGAGCGGGTCTATTGGGGCGATACCCACCTGCACACCGCCAATTCGCCCGATGCCTTCGGGTTTGGTGCCCGGCTTTCGCCCGAAGATGCGCTGCGCTTTGCCCAGGGGCAGCAGGTAACCTCTTCAACCGGGATCAAGGCCAAGCTGGAACGTCCGCTCGATTTCCTGGTCGTGGCCGATCACTCTGACGGGCTGGGTTCGATGCTGGACCTGTTCAACGCCCCGCGCCTGATGATCACCGAACCGACCATGCTGCGTTGGTATGACATGATGCATGCCGGCAAGACCGAAAGCCAGAAAGCCGTGGCGGAAATCATCGATGCCAAGGCGAACAACAACCTGCCGGCAGCGCTGATCAATCCGGAAGGCAGCGCCAAGCGGGTCAATTCCACCTGGAACAAATACATCGACACGGTCGAACGCTATAACGCGCCGGGCCGGTTCACGGCGCTGTTCGGGTTCGAATATACTTTGATGCAGGGCGGTAACAACCTGCATCGCAACGTCATTTTCCGCGATGGCGCGGCCAGTGTGCGCAAGGTGTTCCCGATCGATTCGTTCGGTCAGACCTCCCCCGACCGGCTGTGGGACTATATGGACGCCTATGAAAAGGACACCGGCGGCAAGGTGCTGGCGATCCCGCACAACAGCAACATGTCGAACGGGCTGATGTTCATGCTGACCGAGCCCAATGGCGGGCCGATGAGCGCGGCCTATGCCAAGCGCCGCGCCGCGCATGAACCGGTGGTTGAAATCACCCAGATCAAGGGTGACAGCGAAGCCCACCCCTTCATGTCGCCCAACGATGAATTCGCGGGCTATGGCACGGCGGGCTGGGAACTCGGCAACCTGATGATGACCGAAAAGACCACGCCCGAAATGCAGACCGGCAGCTATGTCCGCGAAGCATTGAAGCGCGGTCTGCTGATCGAGGCGAAGACCGGCGAAAACCCCTATAAGTTCGGCGTGATCGGATCGACCGACAGCCACACCGGCCTGGCCACGGCCGACGAAGACAACTATTTCGGCAAGCATTCCAATGTCGAACCCCGCCCCGGCCGGGCGATGGAACCACAGAACCTGGGCACGCGCCAGGGCCGGTTCGGCTGGAACTACCTCGCCAGCGGCTATGCCGCGGTCTGGGCCAAGGCCAATACCCGCAGCGCGATCTGGGACGCGATGCAGCGGCGCGAGGTTTACGCCACCACCGGCCCGCGCATGGTGGTACGCTTCTTTGGCGGCTGGGCCTTCAAGGACAGCGACCTCAAGGGCGATTGGGTGCGGCAGGCCTATGCCCACGGGGTACCGATGGGCGGACAGCTGGATGCCGCACCGGGCGGACGGCCCAGCTTCCTGATTTCGGCGCTGAAGGACCCGATCGGGGCCAATCTGGACCGCGTGCAAGTGGTCAAGGGCTGGGTCGATGCGGCCGGGACCAGCCATGAAAAGGTATTCGACGTGGTCTGGTCCAACCCCGAAACGCGCAAGCTGGCGGGCGGCAAGCTGGCCCCGGTGGGCGATACGGTGAACACTGACGATGCCACCTATCAGAACACCATCGGCGCTCCGGCGCTGACTACGGTCTGGGCCGATCCGGAATTCAACGCGGACCAGCGCGCGTTCTATTACCTGCGGGTGCTGGAAATCCCCACCCCGACCTGGGTGGCGTTCGACAAGGTGCGCTTCAAGCTGCAACTGGGGCCGGAAGTGCCGCTCAAGGGCCAGGAACGCGCCTATACCTCGCCGATCTGGTACAACCCGAGCTGACGGAACAGACCCTTGAACTGGCTTAATGGCGCGGCCCTGGTGCTGCGCGAACCGATTGTGCATTTCCTGATCGCGGGCGCGCTGGTGTTTGCGCTGATGTCTGGCCGCGCGCCGGATCTGGGCGAACGACGGATAGTGGTCAACGAAGCGCTGGTTTCGCGATTGGCCAATCGCTGGACCGAAAGTTTTCGCCGTGCGCCCAGCCAGGAGGAACTCGACGGGCTGATCGCCGAATATGTCCGCGATCAGGTCTATTACCGCGAGGCGCTGAGCCTCGGCCTCGATCAGGATGACGAGGTGGTGATGCGGCGGATGCGCAACAAGATGCTGGCGCTGGCCACCAGCGATGTCGAAGCCGCGACCCCCGGCGATGCAGAGCTGCAAAAGCTGATCGACAAGGATCCGGCGCGCTATGCGGCAGAGGTAACCTACAGCTTTGACCAGCTCTATCTTGGCGCAGACAGCCCTGCCGCGCGGACCAAGGCGGCAGAGGCGCTGAAGCTGCTGCAGGCCGGACAATCCGCTGACCGCCTTGCCCAGCCCGCACCGATCCCGTCAGCCTATAGCCAGAACGCGGCGAGCGATGTGGCGGCGGTGTTCGGCGGCCCGTTTGCCGATGGCCTGCGCGGCCTGCCGCTGGGGCAATGGACCGGGCCGGTCACATCCGGGCTGGGCCTGCACATGGTCCGCGTCACGGCTCGCTCCAGCCCAGCCAAGCCCGAACTGGAAAAGGTGCGCCAGCAGGTCACCAATGACTGGCACAATTCTGCCCGCCAGCGCGCCGAGGAAGCGGCCTATCGCAAGGTGCTGGCCAATTACGACGTGGTGATCGAGCAGCCGAAATGAGCCTGCGTGCGGTCCTGTTGCTGCTGGCCCTGCTGCTGCTTGGCAGCGCCCCCGCCCGCGCGGACGAGCTGCGACCGGGCTATCTGG
This sequence comes from uncultured Novosphingobium sp., assembly GCA_964550775.1. GTDB lineage: Bacteria > Pseudomonadota > Alphaproteobacteria > Sphingomonadales > Sphingomonadaceae > Novosphingobium. The sequence goes on from CAZKAX010000017.1 coordinate 24,949, forward strand.
AGCTGACCCAACAGGACGCGCAGCACTGGAAGATGGTGTGGAAAGCCCCGATCCTGGGCGGCGTTGCCACCCGTGCGCGCCCGGCAATGCCGAAATTCTGCACGCTGACCCCCGGCAACACCCGGCTGGACGGCGGATCGGTGATCGCCACCGGCCTGTTCACTTGCTCCGGGCCGATCGACGGCCAGCAGGTCGGCCTCGCCGGGCTGGAAAGCGGCTATACCGACGCCCTGCTGCGCGTTGCCCCCTTGGGCCGCCCGGTCCAGGCCGAACGGCTGACGCAGGACCGGCCGATGATCACCGTCACCGCCAAACCGGGCCGCTGGCAAGTGGCGCAGACCTATCTGGTGCTGGGGGTGGAACATATCCTGGCGGGCTATGATCACTTGCTGTTCGTGGTCGCACTGGTGCTGCTGCTGGGCAACCTGTGGGTGGTGGTGCGCGCGGCGACGGCCTTTACCGTGGCCCATTCGATCACCCTGGTCGGATCGACGCTGGGCCTGATCGGGCTCGCCCAGGCCCCGGTCGAGGCGCTGATCGCGCTGTCGATCATGTTTCTGGCGGTGGAAATCGTGAAGCAGCAGCCGGGCGCGCCGCGCTTGTCGGAACGGATCCCCTGGGTGGTCGCCTTCCTGTTCGGCCTGCTCCACGGGTTCGGCTTTGCCGGCGCCTTGCGCGAAATCGGCCTGCCGGAAAGCGACGTGCCGATGGCGCTGTTCACGTTCAACGTCGGTGTCGAACTGGGGCAGCTGGTGATCGTCGCCCTGTGCCTGATCGCACTGGCCCTGCTGCGCCGCTTCCTGCCGCTTTACCAGCGCCGGGCCGTATTGGCCGCGACCTATGGCATCGGGATCACCGCCAGCTTCTGGTTCCTGCAACGGCTGTTGCCTTGACCCGCAGCTTGGCCTTATGGCCGCTGCCTTAGGATAAGGATTTTGCCCCATGGATAGCCCCGTGCTGTACGAAATGGATGCCCAGGGCATCGTCACGATCACGCTCAACCGCCCGGAAATGCGCAATCCGATTTCGGACCACGAAGTTGTCGAGGCTCTGCTCGCCGCGCTGGAACGGCTGGAGCATGACGCCAGTGCGCGGGTCGCGATCCTGACCGGGGCGGGCAAGGCCTTCTCCTCGGGCGGGAACATCAACGCGATGAAGCCGGGCGGCGGCGGGCTCAATGCCGGGCTGCCGGCCCGCACGCGCGGCAACTACAAGCGCGGGATCCAGCTCCTCCCGCTCGCCTTTGCGGCGCTGGAAGTGCCGGTGATCGCGGCGGTCAACGGCCCGGCGATTGGCGCGGGGCTGGACCTGACCTGCATGTGCGACCTGCGCATCGCGGGCGAAAGCGCCAAGTTCGCGGAAAGCTTCGTCAAGCTGGGGATCATCCCGGGTGATGGCGGGGCCTGGCTGTTGCAGCGCGTGATCGGCTTTTCCAAGGCGGCGGAAATGTCGCTGACCGGGGACACGATCGACGCCGCCGAAGCGCTCGCCTGCGGGCTGGTCAGCAAGGTCGTGCCTGATGCCGAACTGATGGACGCCGCCCGCGCGCTCGCCGCCAAGGTTGCCGCCAACCCGCCCTTCGCCGTGCGGATGACCAAGCGCCTGCTGTGGGAAGCGCGCCGCAGCGACCTTGCCACCGTGCTCGAAATGTCCGCCGCGATGCAGGCCGTGGCCCATGCCACGCAGGACCACAACGAGGCGGTCGACGCCTTCCTCGAAAAGCGCGCACCGGTGTTCAAGGGGGACTGATCACACTGCAGTGTGATATTCGTTGCAATCACATTGCAGTGTGATAGCAACGAATCATGAGCACCAACATCATCGAGAAAGTCCGCCGCCTCGTCACCGATGGCGGCATGTCGCGGGCAGGTCTGGCGCGGGCCGCCGGGCTGCACGCCAATACCTTGCGCGATTGCACCGAGGACGGCTGGAACCCCACCGCCGACACGCTGCGCAAGCTCGAAATGTTCCTGTGGGACAGTGACGAGGCCCCGGTGCTGGTCGGGATCGAGGAAATCATCGAGGAAGCGCGCAACGGCCGGATGTTCATCCTGGTCGATGACGAGGACCGCGAGAACGAGGGCGATCTGGTGATCCCCGCGCAGATGGCCACCCCCGATGCAGTCAACTTCATGGCCACATATGGCCGCGGGCTGATCTGCCTGACGCTGACCCAGCAGCGCACCCAGCAGCTGGGCCTCGAACTGATGAGCCGCAACAACGGCACCCGCCACGAAACCGCCTTCACCGTCTCGATCGAGGCGCGCGAAGGGGTGACCACCGGGATTTCCGCCGGAGACCGCGCCCGCACCGTTGCCGTGGCGATCGATGCCGGCAAGACCCGCGACGATATCGTCACCCCCGGCCACGTCTTCCCGCTGATCGCACGCGATGGCGGGGTGCTGGTCCGCGCCGGGCATACCGAAGCCTCGGTCGATATTTCGCGGCTGGCCGGGCTCAACCCCTCGGGCGTGATCTGCGAGATCATGAACGAGGACGGGACCATGGCGCGGATGGACGATCTGGTCCCCTTCGCGCGCCGTCACGGCCTGAAAATGGGCACGATCCGCGACCTGATCGAATACCGCCGCAAGCACGACCACCTGGTCGAATGCGTGTCGCAGGCCCCGTTTACCTCAGATTACGGCGGGGACTGGATCGCCAAGACCTATCGCAACAAGGTTGACGGCACCGTCCACATCGCGCTGCAAAAGGGCCATGTCGTGCCGGGCGAGCCGACGCTGGTGCGGATGCACGGGATCTCGATCTTTTCCGACGTGCTGGGCCAGCCGGGCCCGCGAAAGCGCGTGTTGCAGCGCGCAATGGCCGAAATCGGCCGCGCCGGTGCGGGCGTGATCGTGCTGCTGATGCCGACCACGCCGGGCGAACTCAGCGCCGAAGTCGGCGGCAGCGACGGTCCCGCGATGGACTTGCGGAGCTACGGCCTCGGCGCACAAATCCTCACCGATCTGGGCGTGCAGGACATGGTCCTGCTGACCAACAGCCACCGCAACATCGTCGCCATCGAAGGCCACGGCATCAACATTGTCGGCGAACGGCCGATCCCGGAGAACTGACATGGCAAAATTCCTGATCGTCGAAGCGCGTTTTTACGACCACCTCAACGACATGCTGGTCGCGGGCGCTTCGGCTGCGCTGAAAGCCGCAGGCCACCAGGTCGAAGTCCTCACCGTTCCCGGCGCGCTCGAAGTGCCCGGTGCGATTGCGCTGGCCGAACAGAGCGGTGCCTATGACGGCTTCGTCGGCATCGGCGTGGTGATCCGGGGCGAAACCTATCACTTCGAAATCGTCGCAGGCGAAAGTGCGCGCGGGATCATGGCCCTGACCATGGACGGCATGCCGATCGGCAACGGCATCCTGACGGTCGAAAACGAGGAACAAGCCCTGGTCCGCGCCGATCCCAAGCAAAAGGACAAGGGCGGCGAAGCGGCCAAGGCGGCGATGGCGCTGCTGGCGCTCAAGGAGAAGTTCGCATGACCAATCCCGCAATCGCAGGCCTGCCACTGGTGCTGGGCGGCAACGTGTTCGGCATGACCGCCGATCAGGACGCCAGCTTTGCCGTACTCGACGCGTTCTACGCCGCAGGCGGGCGGATGATCGATACGGCGGACGTCTATTCCGCCTGGATCCCCGGCCACAAGGGCGGTGAGAGCGAGACCATGCTGGGTAAATGGTTCACCGCCAGCGGCAAGCGCGCCGAGATGAAGCTCCACACCAAGACCGGGATGCTGGGCGGTGCGGAACTGTATGAACCGGCCCGCGTGCTGCAATCGCTCGATGCCTCGCTGGAACGGCTGCAGACCGACTATGTCGACCTCTATTACGCCCACCGCGATTACGAAGAACTGCCGATGGCTGACATCGTAGCGGCGTTTGGTGGAGCGGCAAAAACGGGCAAGGTCCGCGCGCTGGGTGCGTCGAACTTCAACGCCGCGCGGCTGACCGAGGCGCTCGCTGCGGCTGAGGCGCAGGGTGTGATGCCGTTCAGCGTGTTGCAGAACGAATACAACCTGGTCGCGCGGGCGGCCTATGGACACGACCTGCAGGCGCTGTGCACATCGCGTGGGATCGCCATGCTGCCGTTCTTCGGCCTCGCCTCGGGCTTCCTGACCGGCAAGTACCGGACCGAAGCGGATCTGGGCAAATCGATGCGCGGCGCGCGGATGGGCGATCTGCTGACCACGGGTGCGCCGATGCTGGCGGTGATGGACGATGTGGTGCGCGAAACCGGGGCGACCCACGCCCAGGTCGCGCTCGCCTGGCTGCGGGTCCAGCCGGGCATCGCCGCGCCGATCGCCAGCGCCACCAGCGCCGCACAGCTGCACGAACTGGCCGGAGCCGCCGACCTGACCCTCAGCGAGGAACAGCTCGCCCGGCTCAGCGCGGGATGAACCACACCGCCGCGCTGCTGATGCTCGCATCGGGAGCGCTGCATGCCGCGGTCAACGCGGTGCTCAAGGCCGGAGGCGACAAGCTGTCCAGCCGCGCCCTGATCGACGGGTTCAGCGCGCTGCTAGTGCTGCCGCTGGCTTTCGTGGTGCCCCTGCCCCACGGCGCCTGGGGCTGGCTGGCGGGATCGACGCTAACCCATCTGATCTATCTGATCTGTCTGGTGAAAGCCTTTGAACAGGCGGACATGAGCGCGGTCTACCCGATCATGCGCGGTTCTGCCCCGGTGATCGCCGCCGTGGTTGCCGTGCTGGCCTTTGCCGAACCGATCAGCTGGGCGGTTTCCGCCGGGATCGCACTGGTCAGCCTGGGCACCGCCGCCGTCGCCTGGTGGCACACGCCGGGCCCGCGCGCACTCGGCTGGGCGCTGACCACCGGCGCCACGATCGCGCTTTACACCGTGCTCGATGCGCAAGGCGTCCGCGCCGCGCCATCGGCGCTCAGCTATGGCGTGTGGGTGTTCCTGGCGCTGGGCGGCGGGATCGCCCTGCTGTTCGCGCTATGGCGCGGCCCGGTCTTCCTGCTGACCGCGCGGGCGCAGTGGAAGCCGGGGCTGGCAGCGGGGATCATGTCGCTGTTTACCTATGGCGCGGCGCTCTACGCCTACCGCCTGGGTGACGTCCCCCGGCTGGCCGCCTTGCGCGAAACCTCGATCCTGTTCGGCGTGGCGATTGCGGCGTTTGTGCTGAAGGAGAAGGTCGGCCCGGCCCGGTTGACGGGGGCGGGGTTGATCGGGCTGGGGGCGGCGGTGTTGATTGGGGTGCGGTAGGGGCGGAATGGGCCGGTTTTGGGACAGCTGAATACGACCGCAAAAAATTGGATTCGCGACAGGTCCTGACCCTATGGGCAAAAGTCATCCTCACCCGATCAAAGCGGCTTCTCATCGATCCGCGCTAGCGTGACGGTAAAACCACACCGCGCACTCGAATCCAGTGTGAACTCCTGATATCTTGAGAACATGCCCGCCAGATGCAGGTCGATTTCTTCCTGCGTATAATCCAGAGCGTTGACGCAACCATAGCCTTGGGCCGATGCGCGTTCGATTGCCGCATCGCCATCGTCAACGCCGAAGAAGACATTCATCACGCCTTCGCCACGGTTGGCAAGAAACTGCGACACCGCGCTATCCTTTTCACGCCCGGGCAACGGTGCACACAATTCGATGCCGGCATCCCAGGCAATCGCAACGCTGATTCCAAATACTTCCCCGGTCCAATCGGCATCGAGGAATGTAGCGCCAAGCAGGTCGCTGTACTGCCGCTTCGCTTTCTCCATATCATGGACCGCGATCATCACCCGATTGACACCCCTCAATCCCATTTGATCGTTCCTCTTCCAGAGACCGAGGAGGCGGTATGACCCCGCCGCAGAGGGATCAAGGCCGCCAAGCGCATTTTGGCGCTTCCTGCACCTTGGGGGAAAGACGTGCCCTGCCTCCTCGTCACCCCGGACTTGATCCGGGGTCCCGCTTGCCTTGCCGTCGCAGCAAGAACCAAGAGCACAAGGCGCCCCGGTTGTGACTGAGCCAAGGCAGCGCTGTGCGGCACGAAGAACAGCCTGCCCCCGGGTCAAGCCCGGGGCGACGGAGAGTGGTTGGTGGTTTTGAGGTGTCGGGATCGTTGCAAACGGAAGTTTCGAGACCGTTTGGGTCAGTGCCGACAGCACGCAAATTTCCTCTCCTCCGTCACCCCGGACTTGATCCGGGGTTAGGCTTTTCTTCGGGTCCGACGCTCGGCTGAAGGTGCACATTGCGTGTAGCGGCAGAGGGGCGGGGATGACGAAGCTCTGAAGTTTGGGCCGTTTGCCTCCACCCCCCTCACCGTCCCCCGGAACAACTTTCCTACACGCCGCGAATCTGCGATAAGTCGGGCTGCTCTTTGACAGTCTGAATATCCCCGAACCCCGCCGCCAGCGCCCCTGCGCCGGATTTGGCGTTCAAAAACGCACATGTGTCACCTTATTTGGCGTAACATGCTGATCAAACACAGGAAACAGGCCGGACAACCTGTCACCTTGTTGTCCGCCTGTCCGCCCGGCCCCGACCGGTCCGAATTCACGCCAAGTCCATGAATTCCTTGAATCCATAGGGCTTGTACGGCCCGATGATCAGCTGTTCGAACACGCCGAAGCCCTCGCCGTGCTTGTCACTTGTCACCTTGCAGGGCAGCTGGACGTGGTAATTGTCCATCGATCCCGGATTGCACTGCTCCAGCCCGAAATCCTCGCGCTCCATCGCCAGCGGGCCGTGGTACTGGCCGTGACCCCATTTGGGATGGGTATAGCCGATCCCGCGCATCTGGAACCGGCCGAGCGGCTGGAGCGTCAGCACCTCTGGTCCGTCCGGCCCATCGATGGTCAACACGCCGCTTTCCGGCCAGCGCGTGCCCTTGGCCATGGGAGAGGCCATTTCGCCCTCGGTATCGAAATGGGCATCGGCCCCGGCGCCGTCCGCCGCGATCACCGCCCGGGTGTTCCACTTGTTGCCCTTGGCATCGGCATTGACGTGGAAGAACACCGAACGGTCGGCAAAGTTGATCGGCGTCCATTGCCAGAAGAAGCCGGGCACCACCCCGTGCCCGTGCGGTTGCTGGTCACTCGCACCCACGGGCCGCACCCCCCAGCTGCGGTCGCGCGTGCCGGCGGTGCCGGGCGCGCAAGGCTCGCGCACGCCGTCGACCTCGATCCAGCCCTCGTAGTGGCCGTTCTGGGTCAGGCGCGTGTAGTCCATGAAGGTGCGCGGCCCGATCCGGTGGATGAAGCGCGGCTCCTCGATCGGAAAGGCGCGGCCGGTGAAGGTCAGGTCGGCTTTCAGCCCCTCGCCATCGACCGTAACGCGCAGTTTCTGCAGCGGTTCCAGCACTTCGACCCGCACCGGGCCGACTTGCAGATCAAGTCGCTCCATGTTGAGTTCGCGGCTGGCGTGCAGGTTATACTGCACCCCGTCGCGGATCGTGCTGAAATGGGCATCCGCCACGTTGAGATGCGGATAGATCCCGAAGGCGACAGCGAAAAACCCCGATCCGTCCGGGGCATAGCCGTTGAAGAAATAGCGATCGTAGAAATTCCGGTCGGTCCCGGCATAGGCCACCGGCTCTGGCGTCTGATGCAGCGGAAAGTCGTCACCCTTGGTCAGCATCGGTCTATCCTTTGAGTTTGCTGAGGCTGCCATGCTGCAACGCCAGAGCGCAGCCGCCGCGGGCCATCGACAGGAAGTTCTCGTCCCCGCGCGCGGTGCGCTCGACATAGGCGGCGCTGAACACCGCGGTCGAAATGCCGTGGATCGCGCCGACCAGGTAATGGTCCCACACGCCATCGCGGCTGAGCGGCACCCCACGCGCGGTCATTTCGGCGCAGTAGAGGCCGAGCAGTTCGTCCTCGTGGCTCCGCCGCAAGGCATCGCCGATCCCGGTGCCGAGGAAATAGCCGATGTCGGTCAGCGGGTTGCCCACCGCGACGGTCTGCCAATCGAGCACCGCGACGGGTTCAGCCCCGCCCTTGATGTCGAACAACAGGTTATCGAGCCGGAAATCGCCATGCAGGATCGCCTTTGGCCCGCCTTCGCGCCCGAACCACAGCTCACGGTTGTCGTTAAGCTCCTCGCAGATCGCCATGAATTCCGGCTCAAGGCTGTCGCCATACCGCTCACGGAAGATCACCTGGGCATTGCCATAGAGCGCCTTGATCTGATCGACCTGCCCCGGCACCGGTTGCAGCCACGGCAGATCGGTCAGCGCCGCGTTTTCCCAGCTGGGCGCATGGATTGCAGCGGCCTGACGGATCGCGGCGCGGGCATCCTCGGCGCTGCAGCTGGCCAGCTGGTTGCCGCCGCGCGCCGGGCCCAGGTCCTCGAAGATCAGGACGAAATCGACCCCGTCCGGAGCGATCTCTGCCGCGATGACGCCCGGCACGCGGACGTCGAGCTGTGGCGCAACCTCACGGTAGAAGCCGACCTCTTTGGAGTAGAGCCCGAACGCCGCCGCCGTCCCCCGGCTGGTCTGGTCCGCCGCCGGGAACTTGCCCGCCAGCGTCGCCGGACCCCGCCCCGCCCGGTCATACTGCAAGGTCAGCCGCGCCGAATCGCCGACCTGGCCGGTGCCGATCGCCTGCCAGGAAAAGCCGGTGACCCGCTGATCGTCGATCTGCCCTGCGGCGCGCAGCTGCTCGGTCAGCCAATCGGCCTCGATCATGTCCGGATGCGTCGGAATTTCCGCCATCGCCATGCTCATCCCAGTCTGTTTAAGCGAACGATTAAACCATGGCTGACACCGAGGCAAGTCAAACGAAAGTGAGATAAATACGTGAATTCAAACTGTTAATTGAAGTGCCTGGAAATAGTCCACAATGGCCGCCTGTCTCATACCGGGGCATGTCCCGCAAATGGGGCACGGCACGGCGAACGGGCCTTTCTGTGATATTTATCACATGCTAGGCATTTATGCAGAGAATTGAACCACGGATCGCCCCAGTGAACGAAGTCCTGACCGAACGCCTGCTAGCCTGCCTGGCAGAGCTTGACGCCCAAGGCGAAACCATCGCCGCTGCCCATATCGACGCTGCCATTCACCAACTGGCCCGGAATTCCGAAGCGAAACTGGATATGTCCAAAGTGGATGTAAGCTCCGAAGACTAATCCATTTCGAATTGAATATGGTGTTTTACGTAACACCGCAGACAATCTTCAAGTAATGACCGCACTGATAACGCAATTGTCGCGGGCGCATCCGGAAAGATCGTGGGAAATAGGGGAATACCCCGATTTCGCGGTCGTTCACCTCTGGTTTATCAGGCGGCTATGGCAAATTCGGGGGCATACCAGAATATCGGCATCGAAGCGGGCAAGCTGATCAGCCTGGCTGAGGAACTGCAACATATCGCCGAAGCTCTGTTGCCCCATCGCAAACAGCCAGAGGCTGAGGTTGAGGAACTGTCGGATTACACCCGGCTGAGCTACCAAACCCAGGCCGAATTCGTCGATCTGGCCCGCTCCATCTACCGCAGCCGCCGCGCGCGGTCCCGCGCATTCAAGGACGATGCGCTGTTCGGCGAACCGGCCTGGGACATGTTGCTGGACCTGTTCATTGCAGAAGCGGACGGCAAACAATTGTCGATCACCGCCGCCTGCATCGGTGCCGCCGTGCCGACCAGCACGGCACTGCGCTGGCTGGTGATCCTGGAGGAACGCGGGCTGGTGCGGCGCGAAGATGACCCCCGCGACGCGCGCCGGGTGTTCCTGCACCTAACCAGCGAAGGTTACGCCAAGATGGCCTGCTATTTCCAGCAGTTACAGCGCGAAGGCGGACAGGGCGGTTAGCCCGCCAGCCGCCCGAACGCCCCTGCCCCGGCATAGTGCGCCGCGTCGCCCAGCTCTTCCTCGATCCGGATCAGCTGGTTGTACTTGGCCAGCCGGTCCGAACGGGCAAGGCTGCCGGTCTTGATCTGGCCGCAGTTGGTGGCCACCGCCAGGTCGGCGATGGTCGCGTCCTCGGTCTCGCCCGAACGGTGCGACATGACTGCGGTATAGCCATTGCGGTTGGCAATGGAGACCGCATCGAGCGTTTCGGACAGCGAACCGATCTGGTTGACCTTGACCAGCAGTGAATTGGCCAGCCCCTTGGCAATGCCCATTTCGAGCCGCTTGGGATTGGTCACGAACAGATCGTCGCCGACCAGCTGGACCTTGTGCCCGATCTTGTCGGTCAGCGCCTTCCAGCCTTCAAAATCGTCTTCACCCATGCCGTCCTCGATCGACACGATCGGATAGGCGGCGGCAAGTTCGGCAAGGTATTCGGCCATCTGCACCGGGCTGAGCGACAGCCCTTCGCCGCTGATTTCGTACTTGCCGTTCTTGAAGAATTCGGTCGCCGCACAGTCCAGCGCCAGCTTGATGTCGGTCCCGGCCTTGAAGCCCGCCTTTTCGATCGATTCCATCACGAAATCGAGCGCGGCGCGGGTGCTCGACAGGTTCGGGGCGAACCCGCCCTCGTCACCCACGGCAGTCGCCAGACCCTTTTCGTGCAGGCCCTTCTTCAGGGTGTGGAACACTTCCGCACCCCAGCGCACGGCTTCAGCAATCGACGAAGCGCCGACCGGCATGATCATGAATTCCTGAAAGTCGATCGGATTGTCGGCATGTTCGCCGCCGTTGATGATGTTCATCATCGGCACTGGCAGGACATGCGCGGAAACCCCGCCGATATAGCTGTAGAGCGGCAGACCGCGCGCATTGGCTGCGGCCTTCGCCACGGCGAGCGAGGTGCCGAGGATCGCGTTGGCGCCCAGACGGCCCTTGTTCTCGGTCCCGTCGATCGCGATCATGGTCAGGTCGATGTCGCGCTGATCCTCGGCGTCGAGCCCGATCAATTCCTCGCGCAGTTCCTCGTTCACGGCGGCAACAGCCTTGAGCACGCCCTTGCCGAGGTAGCGGGTCTTGTCGCCATCGCGCAGTTCCACCGCTTCGTGGGCGCCAGTCGACGCACCAGAGGGCACGGCGGCGCGGCCAAAGCTGCCGTCGTCAAGCAGCACGTCGACTTCGACGGTGGGGTTGCCCCGGCTGTCGAGGATTTCGCGGGCGTGGATGTCAATGATCGCGGTCATGGCGAGTTAAGCTCCTGCATGCTTGTGCGTGGGCTCCCTTAGCAGCGCCAAGACCTCTGGCAAGTTGCAATGCAGCATGACAAGGACTTGCACGCGGCCTATTGTATCACCACATCAATTTCAGGCCCGATTGTCCGGGCAAAGAAAGGGCAGCTCCCATGGCCAAATCACCCGCCGCTACCGCCAAGACCACGACCACCGCCAAGAAGGCACCTGCGAAGAAGGCCGCGCCCAAGGCAGCCGCCGCCGCAGCGCCCAAGGCTGATCCCAAGGCGAAGTTCGCCAAGGCGATCGAAGATGCCCGCGCCGGGGCGCAATCGCTTGCCACCCAGGCGCAGGACAAGGCCGAAGCCTATAAGGAACAGTTTGCCGCCAAGAGCGGGGACTGGGCCGCCGACGCCAAGGACATCGCCGCCCAGGCCAAGGATCGCGCATCCGAACTGGCCCAGGAAGGCAAGGCCAAGACCAGCGATGCGATTGCCACGCTGGGCAAGGTCGTGGCCGACAGCGCCGGGACGATCGACGAAAAGCTGGGCGCCAAGTACGGCGACTATGCCCGCACCGCCGCCCGTTCGATGCAGGAAACCGCCGCCAAGATCGAAGCCAAGGACCTGAACGAGCTGGGCGAAGATGCCAAGCAGTTCGTCCGCAAGAGCCCGGGTCTGGCAATCGGGCTGGCCGCCGTGGCCGGGTTCTTGCTGTCACGCCTGTTCAAGGGCGGGTCGTCGGAAGATTGACGCCGGGTCGCCAGACTGCTGTCTGCAGACCATGACCGAACCTGAACCGCCCCTGGTCAAGGATTCCCCCGGCGACGCGGCCGAGCGTTCGCTGGTGGAAGACCTGCGCCAGCTGGCCAATGATGGCCGGACCTTGCTGGAGGCGGAACTCGCCTATCAGAAAAGCCGCGCGGCCGTGGCCGGCCAGGGAGCCAAGGCGATTGCCGGTTGGGGCGCGCTGGCACTGGTGCTGGTGCTGTTCGCGCTGATGGCACTGACTTTTGGCCTGGTGCTTGGGCTGGCGAGCTGGCTGGGGCCCTGGTGGGCCACGCTGGTTTCGGTGCTGCTGCTGCTGCTGGCTGCGGGCCTGTCCGGCCTGGTCGCCGCCCGGCGCTGGTCGGCAATGTCCCGGCAGCTGTCCGATACGGTTGAAAGCCCATGAGCGCAGCCGGTGAACGCCTGGCCGAAGATCGCGCTACCCGCAATGCAGCGCGCGCGGTTCACGATGCCAATCTGGCGCAAGTGAAGGCCGATCTGGCAGCGCGCGGCGTGGGCGGGCGGATCGCGGCCAAGGCCAAGGGCGATGCACTGGAACTGGCGGGAGAGGCGCTGTCCGTAGCCAAAGAGAGCAAGGGTATCATTGCGGGCACGCTCGGCGCGCTGGCACTGTGGTTCCTGCGTGGCCACGTGATTGCGCTGGCGCAGTGCCTGTTCGGGCAAGCCGGGGTTCAGGATGCCGGGGCTAATGACCCCGACGAAGACCCTATTGAGGAGCAGCAAGCGTGAACGAGGCAGACGAACGGCGTGACCGGATCCGCGGCAAGGTGGCCGCATCCCAGGCCCGGCTGCAACGGGACAGCGAAGAGCTGCCCGCCCTGCCCCCGCGCCAGAGCTTTCCTGATGCCTACCCGCCAGAGGATTACCGCAGTCTGGCGGCCGAATACCCATGGCTGACAGTTGCGGCGGGGGTTGGTGCAGGACTACTGCTTGGTGCGGTGCTGCCCAAGGGCGCGGGCGGCAAGCTGGGCAAGCGAGCCTTGACCGCCGCCACGCTCGCCGCCGAATTCGGCCTGGTCCTGTCCCGCAAGGCCGGTGACGCTGCCAGTGACAGCAGCCGCGAAGGACTGCGCCGCGTGGGCGAAGCCGCCGCCCCCTTGCGCCAGCGTGCGCAGCGTGGCGGATTGACCGCGCGCAATGCCGGGATGACCCTCGCCCGCGAAGCGCTCAAGCTCGCGGCCAGGTCACGCCGCAAATAGCAATTTCTGATGAGTTCGGAGCATGTCCGAACTTGCGAATTTGTCACAATCTGCATATGGGCGGCGCTTCTCTCCTCCCGGGAACCGTCATGAGCGATCAGAAACTCCACCTTGTCATGGGCGGGCGGGTCAAGGACCCGCAGGGCCTTGAATTTGCCGATCTGTCCAAAATCGAACTGGTCGGCGTCTATGCCGACTATGCCCAGGCCGAAGAAGCCTGGCGCGACCGTGCGCAGCGCACGGTGGACGATGCCGAAATGAAATTCGTGGTGGTGCACCTGCACCGCCTGCTCCAGCCGGATATGCTGAAGCGCTGATAACAGAAGTTCCTCCCCGGCACGGGGAGGAACTTTAGATGAATTCGATCTTCTCGACCGCGTAGAATCGATCCCCGGCGGGCACGGATACTTCCAGCTCATCGCCCACGACCCGCCCGATCAGCGCGCGGCCCAGCGGCGAATTGTAGCTGATCCGGCCCAGTTTGGCGTCCGCCTCATAGGGGCCGACGATCTGGTAACGCACCGGCTTGTCATCATCATCCAGCAGCGTCACGGTTGCCCCGAAGATGATCTTTTCGCCCGACAGAGTGGTCGGATCGACGATCTGCGCTCGGCTGACTTTGTCTTCCAGGTCAGAGATCGACATTTCGACCTGGCCCTGGCGTTCCTTGGCCGCGTGGTATTCGGCGTTTTCGGACAGATCGCCGTGGGCGCGCGCTTCCTCGATCGCGTCAACGATCTTGGGCCGCTCCTCACGCAGCGCTTTCAGCTCTGCGATCAGCCTTTCATAGCCTTCCGCCAGCATCGGCAGCTTTTCGACACTTGCCATGTCCGCAACTTCCTCCTTTGGCTTCCCCAGCGACTAGTTCACCGCCCCGTGCCGACGCAGGCGCGGGTTCCGGCTATCGCGGTTTGGTGGGGAAGCGCGATTTCCTAGCTATAATAGGCCTGCAATGAGCGCACTTCAAGTTTCGCGCCGCGCAATGCCGCAATTGCCTCTACCGCCGCGACCGAAGCCGCCGCCGTGGTGAAGTAGGGCACCCGCCCGGTCAGCGCCGAACCACGGATCGATTGTGAATCCTTCAGGCTCTGCCAGCCTTCCGTGGTGTTGAAGATCAGCGCGACATCGCCGTCGATGATCTTGTCGACGATGTGCGGGCGTCCTTCGGCCACCTTGTTGACCAGCACCACCGGCACCCCGGCTTCGGCCAGATAGCGCTGGGTTCCGCCGGTGGCGATCAGGCTGAAGCCCAGTTCGACCAGCTTCTTCACCGCCGGCAGTATGACCGGCTTGTCGCCATCCTTGACCGAAACGAACACCACTCCGCCCTGCGGCAGGACCGTGCCCGCGCCCAGCTGGCTCTTGGCAAAGGCCATGGCGAAATTGTCATCGATTCCCATGACTTCGCCCGTGCTCTTCATTTCCGGACTGAGCACCGGATCGACCCCGGGGAAGCGCGCGAAGGGGAACACGGCTTCCTTGACCGCCATGTAATCGAACGTGCGCTTGAACGGCGGGAACGTGCTGAGCTTTTCGCCCGCCATCACCCGCGCGGCGATCTTGGCGACCGGCTGGCCGATTGCCTTGGCGACGAACGGCACCGTGCGGCTGGCGCGCGGGTTGACCTCGATCAGGTAAACGTCCTCACCCTTGACCGCGAACTGGATGTTCATCAGCCCCTTGACGCCCAGCGCCATCGCCAGCGCCTCGGCCTGGCGCTCCATCTCGTCGATGATCGATTGCGGCAGGCTGTAGGGTGGCAGGGTGCAGGCCGAATCGCCGGAATGGATCCCGGCTTCCTCGATGTGCTGCATCACCCCTGCGACGACCACTTGTTCCCCGTCGCACAGCGCATCGACATCGCATTCGATCGCATCGCGCAGGTACTGGTCGATCAGCACCGGCGAATCGCCCGAAACCTGCACCGCGGTGGCGATGTAGTCATCAAGCTGCGCTTCGCTGTCGACGATCTCCATCGCCCGCCCGCCGAGGACATAGGAGGGGCGCATCAGCACCGGATAGCCGATCCGGCCCGCCACCGCCGCCGCTTCATCGCGGCTGCGGGCAATGCCGTTGAGCGGCTGCTTGAGGCCCAGCTTGTTGACCAGCGCGGCGAAGCGTTCGCGGTCTTCGGCCAGATCAATCGCATCAGGCGAAGTGCCCAGGATCGGGATCCCGGCGTCTTCCAGCGCCTGCGCCAGTTTCAGCGGGGTCTGCCCGCCGAACTGCACGATCACGCCGACCAGTTCGCCGTTCTGCTGTTCGGTGCGCAGGATTTCCAGCACGTCCTCACCGGTCAGCGGTTCGAAATAGAGCCGGTCGGAAGTGTCATAATCGGTGCTGACCGTTTCCGGGTTGCAGTTGATCATGATCGTTTCATAGCCAGCCTCGTCCAGCGCGAAGCAGGCGTGGCAGCAGCAGTAATCGAATTCGATCCCCTGCCCGATCCGGTTCGGCCCACCGCCCAGGATCACGATCTTCTTGCGATCGGACGGCGCGGCTTCGCACTCGGGCTCGCCAAACAGCGGGCCTTCATAGGTCGAATACATGTAGGGCGTGACCGCTTCGAATTCGGCGGCGCAGCTGTCGATCCGCTTGAACACGGGGCGGACCCCCAGCTTGTGGCGCAGCGCGCGGACCTCGTCCTCGCTGGTCGCCCCGGCCATGGCGCGCAAGGCATCGTGGAGCAGGCCCGAACGGCGTGCGCTGGTTTCGCCCAGCCCGCCCGCGACATGCACCCCGCGCACCGCCAGCACGGCGAGGCGCTTGTCCGAAAAGCCCATCGCCTTCAGCCGCCGCAGCCCGGCCGCATCGTTGGGCAGGCCGTTTTCCATGATCGCGGTTTCTTCCGCGATGATTTCATGGATGTGGCGCAGGAACCACTTGTCGTAATGGGTGATCGCGTGAACCTCGTCCACGGTGAAGCCTTCACGGAAGGCCTGGCCGACGATCAGCAGGCGGTCCGGCGTCTGGCGTGAAAGGGCCGCAGTGATCTCGTCCCGCCCGGCCCCTTCCAGCGCCATGACGCGGTTGAACCCGTCAAGCCCGGTTTCGAGGCTCCGCAGCGCCTTCTGCATCGATTCCTTGAAATTGCGCCCGATCGCCATGACCTCGCCGACCGATTTCATCGCGGTCGAGAGCAGCGGTTCCGCACCCTTGAACTTTTCAAAGGCGAAGCGCGGGATCTTGGTGACGACGTAGTCGATTGACGGCTCGAAGCTCGCCGGGGTGGCCCCGGTGATCTCGTTGGTCAGCTCGTCCAGTGTATAGCCCACCGCCAGCTTGGCCGCGACGCGGGCAATCGGGAAGCCGGTGGCCTTGGAGGCGAGCGCCGATGAGCGCGATACGCGCGGGTTCATCTCGATCACGATCAGGCGGCCATCCGCCGGATTGACCGCGAACTGCACGTTCGACCCGCCGGTTTCCACGCCGATTTCACGGAGTACCGCGATCGATGCGTTGCGCATGATCTGGTATTCCTTGTCGGTCAGCGTCAACGCCGGGGCGACGGTGATCGAATCCCCGGTGTGGACCCCCATCGGATCGACGTTCTCGATCGAGCAGATGATGATGCAGTTGTCGTGCCGGTCACGCACGACTTCCATCTCGTACTCTTTCCACCCCAGCAGCGATTCCTCGATCAGCACTTCGGTGGTGGGGCTGGCATCAAGCCCGGTGCGGACGATGTGTTCGAATTCCGCCTTGTTGTAGGCGACCCCGCCGCCGGTGCCGCCCAGCGTAAAGCTGGGGCGGATGATAGAGGGCAGCCCGGTGCATTCCAGCACGGCGAAGGCTTCCTCCACCGTATGCGCCACGCCGCTGCGGGCCGATTCCAGCCCGATCTTGTCCATCGCCTCGCGGAAACGCTGGCGGTCTTCGGCCTTGTCGATCGCATCGGCATCGGCGCCGATCATCTTCACGCCGTACTTTTCCAGCGTGCCGTCGTTGAACAAGGCCAGCGCGGTGTTGAGCGCGGTCTGCCCGCCCATGGTCGGCAGGACGGCGTCAGGCCGCTCCTTCTCGATGATCCGCGCGACGATCTCGGGCGTGATCGGCTCGACATAGGTCGCGTCGGCCATGTCCGGATCGGTCATGATCGTGGCGGGGTTGGAGTTGACCAGGACCACCCGGTAGCCCTCCTCCTTCAGCGCCTTGATCGCCTGGGTGCCGGAATAGTCGAACTCGCAAGCCTGGC
>CAZKAX010000018.1:0-41007 GCA_964550775.1 uncultured Novosphingobium sp.
GTGCCGCAATCGCCGATGGTCGATGGCTGGATGGGCGATGACTGGTTCCACAACGGCGCCTTCCGCACCTTCGGCTTCGATTTCGCGCTGGGCCAGATGGTGGAGAAGGGCGGCGGATCGGTGCCGATGGGCACGGGGGATGAATATGCCAGCTACCTGAAGGCCGGTTCCTCGCTGGGCTATGCGCGGTTGTGGGGGCTCGAAGGGCTGCCGGTGGTGCGCAAGATGATGGAGCACCCGGCCTATGACGAATACTGGCAGGAACAGGCGGTCGACAAGCTGCTCGCCAAGCGCAAGCTGACCGTGCCGACGCTGGTCATGCTGGGGCAGTGGGACCAGGAAGACAGCTATGGCGCGCCTGCCGTGTTCAAGGCGGTCAAGGAAGCACAGCCTGACGCGCCGATCATGCTGGGGATCGGGCCGTGGCGGCATTCGGGGGCGAATTACGAAGGATCGGTGCTGGGCCCGCTGAAGTTCGAAGGCGATACGGCGCTGCAATTCCGTCTGAACTGGATCAAGCCGTTCATCGATTGCCGCGTGAAGTCCGATCCCAAACCATGCGCGCCGATGCCCGCGGCGGTGACCTATGCGACCGGATCAAACCGGTGGGAAGTCGATGCCAAGTGGCCTGCGGGCAGCGAGCAGCCGCTCTATCTGACCGACCAGTTCGGCCTGTCCTTTACCCGCCCGGCCCAGGCAGGCGCGGATGACTATGTGTCCGATCCGGCCAAGCCGGTGCCGTTCCTGCCGCGCCCGATCCGGATGGACGGGGACCAGTGGCGGACCTGGCTGGTGCAGGACCAGCGCTTTGTCGACGGGCGGCCCGACGTGCTGAGCTATGTCACCCCGGTGCTGGACAAGCCGGTCCACATCAAGGGCGCCCCGCGCGTTGACCTGCACGCAGCGACCAGCGGGCAGGACAGCGACTGGGTGGTCAAGCTGATTGACGTCGGCCCTGAAGAGAACAGCGCCAATCCGGTCATGGCGGGGTTCCAGCTGGGGGTAGGAATCGAGATATTCCGGGGCCGCTATGTCCACGGGTTCAACAAGCCGATGCCGCTCAGCCCGGGGCAGACCTATCGCTTTGGCTGGTCGCTGCCGCATGTGAACCACGTGTTCCAGCCCGGCCACCGGATCATGGTGCAGGTGCAGTCCAGCCTCTACCCGCTGTATGATCGCAATCCGCAGACTTGGGTGCCGTCGATCTTCGATGCGCCGCCTTCGTCCTACAAGAAGGCGACCCAGACCGTGCGCTGGGGCGGGAGCGCGGCGAGTGCGGTGTACTTGCCTGTAGTGGTGGATTGATCAGCCCGCTGCCTTGCTCGCCGCGGTGAACAGCCGCAGGCGCAGCTTGGCGAAATCGCGGATGCCATAGGCTTCCGGATCGGCCAGGCCGGAAATGCTGTCGCGCCCGAAACAGTGCGCCAGCTGGATGTCCTCGGGCTGGATCATCTTGCGCAGGGCGATCGAGAAGAAGGTCCGTACCCGGGGCTGGCGGTGATCGGCAGGGTCCTGATCGACCACCAACGCGAGCCGGTCCGATGCCAGCCGCACCACCGACCCGATCGGATAGGCACCGACCGCTTCGACAAAGGCAGCCAGGATTGCCGGGTCGAATTTGCCATGCATTTCGGACAGTTCGACCACCGCCGTCGCCGGATCGAGCCCGCGCTTGCGGTGGGAATCGGTGACCAGCATGTCATAAGTGTCGCAGATTGCCGCCATGCGCGAGAGGACGGAGATGTTCTCACCCTTGATCCCATGCGGATAGCCGCTGCCGTCCATCCGTTCGTGGTGCTGCAAGGCGACCAGGGCGACATCATCGGGGATCCCGCCACCCATCTTGAGATAGTCATAGCCCAGCGTGGTGTGGTTGAGCAGCAGCGCGTCGCCGAATTCGCGGTAATCGCCGTTGCATTCCTCAAGGTTGAGCGGCAGGTGGCCGATCCCGACGTCAAGCAGCAGCCCGGCCATCCCGGCGTTGCGGATCATTGCCGGGCCCAGCTTCATCGCCTTGCCCAGCGAAATCATCAGCGCGCTGACCGCCAGTGAATGCTGGTAGATGAACTGGTTGTCGCGCTTGCACCGCATCAGGCCGTTGAAGGCATGGGGGTTACGCTGCACCGATGCGAAGATGTCGGAAATCACCGGTTCGACTTCGCTGGCATCAACTGCCTTGCCCAGACGGCTGCTGAGGAAGACCTTGCTGACCAGCTTCTCCCCCCGCTTGGCGATCGATTGGGCCATGCCGAATTCGCGGGTCATCCCGGTCCGTGCGGTTGAGGCAAAGTCCGGCTTGTCGTCTGCGGCGACCAGCGGGCGGCGGCGCGGGGCTGGGCCCTGGCTGGGCGGGGTAAATACCCGCCGCACCGGAGCCTGCCCGGCTTCACCCGCGCCGCGCTGGGCGACATCGCGGCCTTTGGAAATGTCGATCACCACGGCATCGATTTCGCTGTCACGCAGATCGGTCAGCGTATCGCTGTCTTCCAGCAGAAACCGCGATTTCCAGAACGGATGCTTCAGCCAGCTGCCTTCCAGCTTGTGCACGAACATGCCAAGTTCAACCTGGGAGGGAGCGATCTTTTTCAACATGTTGCGCCTGCTAACCCTGTTTGTTTGCCGTGAGGCGGGCATAGGGCTGGCGGCCTGCGATCCGGTAAGTGCGGGATAGGTGTAACTACGCAGTTCGGGCTGCTGCCACGGAATGATTGCCGGGCGGGCAATCGGGTGCGAGCGGGTTGGCGGCAAAGCGCATGAAGTGACTTTGCCGGATTCGGCGGCTGCGCCCGCTTGGTTGCGCGAAAGCTAATTCTCGACGGATGAAGCCTAACATTCGTTATAAACCAACGGTTTTGGCCATTGCTATTTGCAACTGATCCAGAGCCGCAGGTTTTCTGAAACAGGGCAACTTGACTTGAGGGGAGCACCCCCATAGAGCCAACCGGGCGTATGCACAGGAATCACTGTTGAAATATTTCTGTCAATTCTGATGCTTGCGCATTCCCGGAATGTTTGACGTCGTCGAGAAGGTCTCAATGAAAGCTGTTATTTTAGCTGGCGGTCTTGGCACGAGATTGGGCGAAGAGACCTCGGTTCGTCCCAAGCCGATGGTGGAAATTGGTGGAAAACCAATCCTCTGGCACATTATGAAAATATATTCCGGGCATGGAATCAAAGATTTTGTGATTTGCCTGGGTTATAAAGGCTATCTCATAAAAGAGTACTTCGCCAATTACTTCCTCCACACCGCCGACGTGACGATCGATCTCGACCAGAATTCGATGGAGGTCCATCGGAACTGGAACGAAGGATGGCGGATCACGCTGGTGGAAACCGGCGATGAAACCATGACCGGCGGACGGCTCAAGGCGGTGCGTCAGTACCTCGATGAAGGTGAGCCGTTCTGCTTCACCTATGGCGACGGGCTTGCCGATATTGACATCGGCGCACTGGTTGATTTCCACAAGGAGCATGGCCGCAAGGCTACCGTCACCGCCGTTGCCCCTCCGGGCCGGTTTGGCGCGCTCGAATTCGAAGGCGATCGGGTTGCCGGTTTCCGGGAAAAGCCCGCCGGTGACGGCGGCCTGATCAACGGCGGATTTTTCGTCGCGGATCCCTCGGTGCTCGATGACTATGTCGCCGGCCCCTCGTCGATCTGGGAGCGTGAGCCGATGGAGCGCCTTGCGGTTGACGGGGAACTGCACGGCTATCACCACAAGGGGTTCTGGCAGCCAATGGATACCCTGCGGGACAAGATCTACCTGGAAGAACTCTGGGAAAAGGGTGCGCCCTGGAAATGCTGGTAAACCCCGGACATTGGGCCGGCCGTCGCGTACTTGTTACCGGGCATACCGGTTTCAAGGGTGCGTGGCTGTCACTCTGGCTTCGCGAAATGGGGGCCGAGGTTGCCGGACTTGCCCTGGCACCTGAAGAGCCGAGCCTGTTTTCGCAGATCGGGCTGGATGGCCTGATCGATCACACTGTGGGGGATATCCGCGACGCCGATCTGGTGGATCAGGTCGTGGCGCGGGTCCGCCCGCAGACCGTATTCCATCTGGCGGCGCAGCCGCTGGTGCGCCTGTCCTATGATCAGCCGCGCGAAACCTTTGCCACCAACGTCCTTGGCACGGCCCATGTGCTGGATGCCTGCCGCCGGGTCGAAGGTCTGGAAGCAATCGTCGCGGTAACCAGCGACAAGTGCTACGAAAACCGCGAATGGGTCTGGCCTTATCGGGAAAGCGACCCGATGGGCGGCCACGATCCCTACAGCGCGAGCAAGGGCGCGGCGGAACTGGTGATATCGTCCTACCGCAATTCCTTCTTCAACCACGGCGCGGGGCCGCTGCTCGCCTCGGTGCGGGCCGGCAATGTGATCGGCGGCGGGGACTGGGCCAAGGACCGGCTGGTGCCCGATATCGTCCGCGCGATCATCGATGACCGCAGCGTATATATCCGCTCGCCGGGATCGGTGCGGCCCTGGCAGCATGTGCTTGAGGCGCTGGGCGGCTATCTGCTGATCGCACAGCATCTGGCCGCCGGGGATGACTGGGCCGCTTCGGCGTGGAATTTCGGTCCGGCGGCGCAGGATACGCGTCCGGTCGGCTGGATCGTCGACAAGATGATCGAGCGTTGGGGGCGTGGTTCGTTCGAACTGGATACGGCCCCCCAGCCGCATGAAGCAAACCTGCTCATGCTCGATTGTTCAAAGGCGCGGGCCCAGCTTGGCTGGCGTCCGGCATTCGATTTGCGACAAACCATTGACTGGATTGTCGACTGGCACAGCCAGGTCGCCGAGGGCGGCGATGCGCTGGCCATCACGCGCGGGCAACTGCACACCTACAAGACGCTGCTTGATGCGGCACTGACTGAAAGCGACCCCTCATGAACCGTTCTGCCGCGGGCATCCCCGCCGAACTCTCGCAACTTTCCGAAGGTGAATTCCGCCGCCTGATCGTCGACCTGGTCGGGGACTATGCCAAGCTGCACCACGGCCAGCGTGACTTTGTTCCTGGCGAAAGCCCGGTGCCGGTTTCCGGCAAGGTCTATGGCGCAAATGAAATGCAGCTGCTGGCCGAAAGCTGCCTCGATTTCTGGCTGACGACCGGCCGTTTCAACGCGGAATTCGAACAGCGGCTGGCCAAGCGCATCGGCGTGAAGCACGCGATCACCGTGAATTCGGGTTCGTCGGCCAACCTGATCGCCTTTTCCACCCTGACCAGCCATTACCTGCGCGGGGATGCGCTGAAGCCCGGCGACGAAATGATCACGGTTGCCACCGGTTTCCCGACAACGGTTAATCCTGCGTTACAGTATGGAATCGTACCGGTTTTCGTCGATGTCGACATTCCGACCTACAACATCAGGCCCGACATGATCGAGGCCGCGGTTACGGACCGCACCCGCTTGATCATGATCGCGCATACGCTGGGCAATCCGTTTGACCTGGCGGAAGTGATGCGCGTGGCGAAGAAGTATGACCTGATGGTGGTCGAAGACTGCTGCGACGCGCTTGGCGCGAAGTATGACGGCCACAATGTCGGTACGTTCGGCGAACTGGGCACGCTCAGCTTCTATCCTGCGCACCACATCACCATGGGTGAAGGCGGCGCGGTGTTCACCGATAAGCCGCGGCTGAAGCGCGTGATGGAATCGATGCGCGATTGGGGCCGCGATTGCTGGTGCGCGCCGGGCGAAGACAACACATGTGGCAAGCGCTTCTGCCGCAAGCTGGGCTCGCTGCCGTACGGCTATGATCACAAGTACACCTACAGCCACTGCGGCTACAATCTGAAGATCACCGACATGCAGGCCGCAGTCGGGCTTGGCCAGCTGGACCGGCTGGAAGACTTCATCGCCGCCCGCGCCCGCAACTTTGCCGGGCTGACGGAACTGCTGCGTCCGCTGGAAGATGTGCTGATCCTGCCGCAGGCCACCCCGAACAGCGAACCTTCGTGGTTTGGCTATCCGATCACGATCCGGCCGGAAAGCGGAATCAATCGGGAAGAACTGCTGGAGCACCTGAACGACAAGAAGATCGGCACGCGCCTGCTGTTCGGCGGCAACCTGCTTCGCCAGCCCTATATGAAGGGCCGGAACTACAAGGTCGTCGGCGATCTGCCGAACGCGGATCTGACCACGTCGCATACGTTCTGGATCGGCCTGTTCCCCGGACTGGGTGAAAGCCATCTGGCCTATATGGCTGAAACCATCGCCGCATTCGTTGCGGGACGCAAAGGCTAAGGCCCGGGGCTCCGCGTCATGACTGAAGCGTCTCTTTCACCTAGGCCGATTGTCATCACGGGGCCAACCGGATGGATCGGGCGGGCGCTGCTCGCGCAGTTGCACCGCATGGGTGACGGGGACGCGCTTGCCCCCGGGCAAGAGATCAGACTGTTCGGGTCGCGCGATGGCTCGATCACAATCGGCAGCGGGGAAACCCTGCCGATCCGGGATCTTGCGGCAATCACGCCGGACGATGTTGCGGGCGCTCATGTCATCCACCTTGCCTATCTGACGAAGGACAAGGTCGCGGTTGTGGGTGAGGAGGAATTCCACCGCGTCAATCGCGCCATCGACGATGCGGTACTGACCGCGATTTCCGGCAGCGCGCCGGCCAGCCTGTTCGTGGCCTCCTCGGGGGCAGCCAGCCTGGCCGAACAGAGGCTTGATGAACACCCCTATGGCCTTGCCAAGCTGGAGCAGGAAGCACGCTTTCTGGCCTGGTCGGAAAAGTCCGGGGTGCCTGCCTTGTGCGGGCGGATCTTCAATCTTGCCGGGCCCCACATCAACAAGCTTGAGGCCTATGCCGTTTCGGCCTTTGCGCTGCAGGCGCTGGGGCAGGGCCATATCGCCATCAAGGCGACGCAGCCGGTGTTCCGCAGCTTCCTTCACGTAGAGGATCTGTCCAGAATCATCCTGCGTGCCGCACGGCAAGGGCTGGGCGAACCCCGACCAGTCGATCTGTGCGGAACTGAAGTCGTGGAAATGAGCGGGATCGCACAAGTGGTGTTGGAAGAGGTGGGCGGACCGATAACTGTTGGCCGCCCGCAGGTCGACTACTCAAGACGTTCAGATTACTTGGGTATTGCGCAGGAGACTTGCATTATTTGCATGAAGTTGGCAGTGGACCCAACCGGCATGCGACAGCAGATACGGGATACGATTGAGTGGATTCGCGAATTGGATGACGCTTCCGTGTCCCAGGTTTAAGCCTTGTGATGGCAAATAGGAGTGCGGGGGGTGCTTTGGCTAGCCCTTGCCAGAGGAGAACAAGTTGAACACTTACGAAAAACAGATGCTTGAAATCCTTAAGCGTGCCGGTGCCAACTATGGCGTTGTAGCGGTGAAGGCTGAGTTTGAAGCAGAGGGAACCCGCGTAGACGAATTGCTGCGCTTGCTGGAAATCGCCCGCCGGGCCGACCTGAAGGTGGCGATCAAGATCGGCGGATGCGAAGCGATTCGCGACCTGATCGAATGCCGCCAGTACGGCGCCAACTACATTATCGCGCCGATGGTCGAAACGCCCTATGCGCTGTCGAAGTTCATTGCCGGCAAGGACAAGTTCTATCCGGCCGATGAACAGGAAGACACCGATTTCCTGTTCAACGTGGAAACCCGCGGCACTTACGACCAGATTGAAGAACTGGGCAACCTGGCGGCCAAGGGGCGTACCGGGATGGTGTTTGGCCGGGTCGATTTCGCCGGCTCGATGGGCCATGCGCGCGATTTCGTGAACTCCGATGAAATGGTCGGGTACGTCTGCGGCGTGGCCGAAGTGGCCAAGAAGCACGATCTCGACCTTGTTGTCGGTGGCGGGGTCAGCCCCGATTCGATCGAACCGCTGCGCCGCGTGCGTGCGATCCGGCTTGACCGTTTCGAAACGCGCAAGGTCATTTTCGACGCCGCCGTACTGGATGGCGAAGAAGCGCGGCAGGGCATGGAACTGGCGATCGAATTCGAACTGCTATGGCTCAAGAACAAGCGCGATTACTATCGCACCATTGCCGCTGAAGACGAAGCGCGCATTGCGATGATGGAAGCCCGTCAGAACGCCAAGGGTTCCTGAAGCATGGCAAAGGTTCGGGTTGCCGACGTGATCGCCGGCATCCTCGCCCAGCATGGAGTGACTGAGTGCTTCATGCTGACGGGCGGGGGTGCGATGCACCTCAACGACGCGTTCGGGCGGCAGAAAGGCTTGCGCAAGGTCTTTACCCACCACGAACAAAGCGCTGCCATCGCGGCAGAAAGCTATGGGCGTCTCTCGGGGCGACCCGCGGTGGTCAATGTCACAACCGGACCTGGCGGGGTTAACGCGCTCAACGGCGTTTACGGTGCCTATGTCGATTCCATCCCGATGGTGGTGGTGTCCGGTCAGGTGAAGCGCGAAACCTGTGCGTTCAATTTCGATGTGCCGCTGCGGCAGCTGGGCGATCAGGAAATCGATATTGTCCCGATGGTGCGCGGGATCACCAAGTATGCGGTGGTGCTGGATAACCCGGCCGATGTCCGCAAGGTGACCGAGAAGGCGATCCATCTTGCCCGGCGCGGCCGTCCGGGCCCGGTGTGGATCGATGTGCCGATTGATGTTCAGGCGGCTCCGGTCGATCCCGACCTGCTCGAAGCCTATGATCCCGCACAGGATGACGGGCATGGCGAAGTACCGAACACAGCGGCCGAACTCGGCACGCTGACCGGTACTGCCTTGCGCGATGAAGTAGCCGCCATGCTGGCTGAACTCTGCGTTGCGGAACGGCCTGTGGTGCTGGCCGGATCGGGCATTCGCCTGTCCGGCATGCATGCCGAGTTCCTAGCTTTCGTCGAACGTCTTGGAATTCCGGTGGTGACGGGGTGGAATGCCCACGACGTCATGGAGAATGAGCATCCGCTGTTCGTCGGGCGGCCTGGCTCGGTGGGCGATCGCGGCGGCAATTTCGCGGTCCAGACGGCCGACTATGTCTTGGTCCTGGGTTGCCGCTGCAACATTCGCCAGATCAGCTACAACTGGCAGAGCTTTGCGCGCAATGCCAAGGTGGCAATGGTCGATGTCGATCGCGCCGAGCTGGAAAAGCCGACCCTGTCGTTGCACCGGCCGGTCCATGCCGACCTGCGGGACTTCTTTGCAACCGCGGCACAGCTCGATCTTCCCGCCACCGATCGCCCCGATCACCGCGCCGCCTATCTGGCACGGAGCCGGGAGCGGTGTGCGCAGTATCCGGTGGTCCTGCCGGAATATGCCTCGGATACCGGGCCGATCAATCCCTATGTCTTCGCGCAGCTTCTGTTCAACGAACTGGAAGAGGGCGAGATCATCGTCACCGGCGATGGCACGGCCTGTGTCACCGTGTTCCAGGCGGCCGGGATCAAGCGGGGCCAGCGGCTTTACACCAATTCAGGCTGCGCCTCGATGGGCTATGACCTGCCCGCCGCGATCGGGGCCTGGTTTGCTGCCGACGTCAAGCGCATCATTTGCCTGGCCGGCGACGGCAGCATCATGATGAACCTGCAGGAATTGCAGACCATCGCTGGTCTGGGTCTGCCGGTGAAGATCTTTGTGCTGAACAACGATGGCTATCATTCGATCCGTCAGGCGCAGCAGAACCATTTTGCCGACAATATCGTTGGCTGCGGGCCGGACAGCGGGCTGACTTTCCCTGAATTCACACGCCTGGCGGGCGGGTTCGGGATCCCTTCATCGCAGGTTGGCCGCGATGCCGATCTGCCCGGCGCGGTGCGGGCAGCCCTGGCGGGCGATGGCCCCCACCTGTGCGAGGTGATGATCGACAAGCAGCAGCAGTTCGCTCCCAAGCTGTCATCGCGGCGGCTCGAGGACGGCTCGATGGTTTCGTCGCCGCTCGAAGACCTCATCCCGTTCCTGTCCGATGAGGAACTGGAAGCGGCCCTGGCACCCTGCGGAACCCTGCGGTGAGCAAGGCGATCATCTTCGACCTGGACGGCACCCTGGTCGACAGCTGCGCGATCTGCATCATGATCCTTGAAGGCATGCTGCAGGATCGCGGGGCATCGCTTTCGATCGATCCGGATGTCGCCCGCCCGCTGATGAGCCGTGGCGGTGAGATGATGGTCGCGACCCTGCTGGGCGATCACTGCGGCAATCCGGCAGAGGAGCTGGCCGAATTCCGCGCGCGCTACGCCCGGATCATGACCCCGGATTCGTCGCTGTTCGATGGGGTGTTCGACGGGCTGGCCAAGCTGCGAGGCTGCGGATTCACCCTGGCGATCTGTTCAAACAAGCCGCAGGCATTGTGTGAAAAGGTCCTGGCGGACACCGGGCTGGCGGACCATTTTTCGGTTGTCGTCGGCGGGGTGAACACGTTGAAGCCCAAGCCGGCGCCAGACTTGCTTGAAAAGACGCTGGCCGGTCTGGGGTTCGCCGTTTCTGATTGCATTTTTGTCGGGGACAGCGAGCTGGATCATGCCGTGGCGGAGCAGGCGGGCATGCCGTTCCATTTCATGACCTATGGTTATGCCGAAGCCGGGTGGGAGCCAACGGTTGGCTTGGTGCATGATCATTTTGATCAACTGGTCCTTGAGCTTGCCCGGATCAGATTGACCGAACCGGTCGACTGACCCTGGGTGAAATGGTGCCGGAAACCGGTTGGCGATTTGGTTTCCTTTCACCATGCCGTGCGGTAAGGTGGCTTCAACAACAGTCAGGAAACCGTGAGACGGTCAGTAAATGATGGCTCGCAAAACTCTGAATTCGTTATGGGAATGATCTAGATGTTGAAGCACAAGCTGTTCGGTCGCGCAGCTCTGTCCATATGCGGTGCCTGCCTGCTGGCGGCGGGGATCATAGGTATTGACACTGCTTCGGCGCAATCCATTCCGAGCGGGTCGCCGGTGCAGGTGCCTACCGGAGCATCGGACGAAGAAACCAAGTCTGGAGAATCCACAAATTCCAGTGACATCAACCCTGTCACAACCAACGTCTTCCAGCCAACCGCACTTGGTCCGGAAAGCGGCGACAAGCAGCCGCCGATTGAGGAGCGGTCCAGGCTGCAGGACAACGCGCTGAGCCGCAAGCTGCTGCTGCGAGACCCGCCGAAGCCCGGCGAGTTCGAGACCTATGTCAATGCCGTGGCGGACCATTCGGTACCGCGCTATGGGGCCGATCTGCTGCTCCCTGCAAGCCGCGATTTCGCTGTCCCGGCAACCGCGACGGTGCCGCCTGAGTATCGCCTCAATGTCGGCGATACGGTTATTCTTTACCTGACCGGGGCAGTCGGCGGGACGGTTGAGCGCGAGATCGATTCGAACGGGAACATTTTCCTTCCCAGCGTCGGATCGATCCGCCTGGCCGGGGTCCTCTATCGCGATCTGCGGACCAAGGTGATCGGGGCGATCGGGCGCGAGTATCGTTTTTTCGATGTCAGCGTGGCGATCAAATCCCTGCGCGGCGTCCGAGTCTATGTGACCGGTTTTGCCAACAATCCCGGGGCCTTCAACGTGGGCAGTCTGGCAACCCTGGTTAATGCGGTCTTTCAGGCCGGCGGGCCATCTTCGGGGGGAAGCTTTCGTTCGGTAAAGCTCTACCGCAACGGACGGCAAATTGCCGACTTTGACCTCTATACCCTGCTGCGCGGCGGCGGCCGCGTCGGGGATGAAGTGCTGCAGAACGAAGACGTGCTGTTCATTCCGCCAGCGGGTGAACAGGTGGCCGTTCTGGGCAGTGTGCAGCACGAAGCGATCTATGAACTGAAGCCGGGTGAGACTCTGGCTCAGGCCGTGGCACTGGCCGGTGGCCCCAACGTATTGGGCGACGCGGATCGCGTGCTGCTGTACCGCACCAGTGACCTGAGCGGCCGCGGACCGGTAGAGGTCCCCAGCGCCGAATCGTCAAGCTACGCCGCCAAGGGCGGCGACATTCTGCAGATTCTGTCCCGCGGCAGCCTGGTTCAGCCGGTGGCGCGGCAATCGGTGCTGGTCCGCGTCGAAGGTGAAGTAAACCGCCCCGGCAATTACTATGTTGCGCCCAATACACCGCTCAGCACGGTGATGGATATGGCGGGCGGCGTCACGCCGCGTGGCTATGTGTTCGGGTCACGGCTCGTGCGCCAGTCAGTCCGCGAACAGCAACGCACCAGCTTTGCAGAAGCAATCGAACAGCTGGAATTTTCGCTCGCATCGGCACCGCTTTCAACCAGCAATTCGGTCAGCGACAGCCGGATCGCGGCCGAAATGGCCAGCGCGAGGGAAGTGCTGGCACTGCTGCGCAAGCGTGAGCCAGACGGCCGCGTGGTGATGAAGATGGCGCCGGGCTCCGCAACGCTGCCGGGTGATCTCTTGCTGGAAAGGAATGACCATCTGGTGGTTCCTCCCCGCCCGACAACGGTTGGCGTGTTCGGTGCGGTGTTCCGCCCAGGATCGTTCCTGATCGATGGTCAGCCATTGATGCTCAAGGATTACATCGCCCGGGCCGGCGGCCTGCAGCAAGTGGGCGATTCAAAGCGGATCTTTGTGGTCCGGGCCAATGGCGATGTTGTAACCCGCAAGGGCGGCCTGATGAAGGCCCGCGCCTTGCCTGGCGATGTTCTGTTCGTCCCGCTGCGCACAACCAAGAGCGACATCTGGCAGCGAATTCGCGATATCACTTCAGTGATATTCCAGCTCGGGGTCACGGCGGCGGCCGTGAATTCGATCAATTGACCCCGCGGATGAGCATTGTGGGCCAGATCGCGCATCTGCGGTTCCTTTCCCAGTTCCGCTGGCGGGCACTGGTGTTCGGTCTCGCGACTCTGATCTTCGCTGTCCTGGCGCTCTTTCCCGAGCGATATCTGGCGAACAGTTCATTCACGCCGACGGATCGCGATTCACTCGGGCTCAGCGGGACGCTTGGCCAGCTCGGCGCGCTTAACAGCGTGTTCGGCAATCAGGCGGCGGTGGAAGTTGCTTTGCGTGTGGGCCACAGCGTTGCCGTTCGCGATGACGTGATCGACAAGACCCGGCTTAAGGATCGGGTCAAGTCCGAAGGCAGGGTTGCCTTGCAGCGTTACTTGACCAAGCACGTCGAAGTCCGTTCACTGCGCGGCGGGATCATCACGATCGAGATGCAGGATCGCGATGGCGATCTGGCGCGGGAAATTGTGGCGGCATACCAGAAGGCAGTTCAGGAAGAACTTGGACAGATCAGCCGCCGCCAAACCGCTTACAAGCGGGATGTGCTGCAAAAGTTGGTGACCGAGGCTTCGGACAAGCTGGTGCTGGCCCAGTCCGCCTATGACGATTTCCGGCTGCGCAACCGCTATGCGGAACCTCGCGCTGCAATGTTGGCGATCGGTGACCGCATCCCCATGCTTGAGGGGACGATCCGTGCGAAGGAGATTCAGCTGGCAACGGCCCGTCAGGTCTATACCGACAGCAATCTGACCGTGCAGCAAATGGTTGCCGAAATCGGAGCCCTGCGCAGGCAACTGGCACAGGCCCGGTCAACCACGCCAAACCAGGACCAGGGTGTCGGGGAAGTGGTCCAGAATTCGAGCCAGCTCTACCGCCTGGAACGGGAGCTGGAAGTGGCCAAATCGCTGTACAGCGGTTATATGCGGTATTTGCAGGGCACGGCGGTCGAGGATCTGACTTCTGACGCCAACCTGCGCGTTCTGGAAGAGCCGCACGTGGATACGCAGCGGCAACTCTGGCTACCGGCGCTGGCGCTGGCCATCGCGATCTTTTTGATGTGGGTGGCCATCGAGGCCTATCGTCTGCGGCCGCCCCCCGGTGAAGCGCTGATGGAGCTGGATCGTGCCTGATGTCCAACTGTCAGGTGGTCTGGAGCTGCCTGAAATTACCGTCGTCATTCCCTGCCGTAACGAAGAAGAGAATGCGCCGCTGATAGCGAAGGCGGTGATCGCTCAGCTTGAGCCGGTGACCCGTTCGTTCGACATCATCTTCATCGACAATGAATCGTCGGATCGCACGGTGGAAGTGGTGCGCGCGATGTGCGCTGAAGATCCGCGCATTCGCTTGATCGTCAATAGCCGCAATTTCGGCCAGATGCGTTCACCGACCCACGGGATCTTCTCCGCACGCGGCGAAGCCGTGGTCGGAATGTGTGCGGATTTTCAGGACTCGCCTGAACTGCTGCCCGAATTCGTCCGGATCTGGCGTGAAGGCGTGCCGATTGTCCTTGGGGTGCGCGAAGGCGAAAAGACTGGGCCGGTGCTGCGCTTCTTCCGCGAGCTTTCCTACAAGCTGCAGAAAAGCTTTGGAGATTATCAGGCGATCCCCAATGCAACGGGTTTCGGGTTGTATGACCGCAAGGTGATTGACGCGATCCGCGCCATGAACGAGCCAGAACCGTTCTTTCGCGGGCTGCTGGTCGAAACCGGATATGAAATCAAGACCATCGGATACCGCCGGCCGCTGCGGTCTGGAGGGAAATCGAACAACAACTTCTTCACTCTGCTGGATTTTGCCCTGAACGGACTTGCCGGTTCGTCAAAGAATCTGCTGCGTGCACCGCTTTATGTCGCGTTCTTCATGGGGCTGCTTACGGCTTTCTGCCTGGGTGGGGCGCTGTTTGCCGCCTTCTTTGACCGGTCGGTCCAGCTGTGGCTGCTGGCAGCGGCGCTGGAAGGGCAGTTCTGCCTGATGTTCCTGTTCCTTGGGCTGATCGGTGTGCAAATCAAGCTGATCTCTGAACGGACACGCAATCAGGCCCTGGTGCTGGAAAAAGAGCGGGTCAATTTCCCGCCGGAAGTCTGAAATGTTTGACTGGCGGCGCAAGGAGGAGTGGTGGCAGCTGCTTCGCTACTACGTAGCCGGGGCGATCAACGTGTCGTTCGGATACATCCTGTTTGCGCTGTTGGTGTGGCTTGGCCTGCAAGTCTATGTCGCGCAACTGGTGGGCCATGTGCTGGGGGTGCTGTTCAACTATTTCACTTACAGCCGCTATGCCTTTGCGGGCCAGCAATCCAGCAAGGCTTCGTTCGCGGTATCCTATATCGGCACCTATTTTCTCAGCCTGGCTGGGCTCTGGCTGGCGTTGAAGTTCATTCCTTCGCCCTATGGCGCGGGTCTGGTATCGACCATCGCCGTGTCCCTGATCAATTATTTCATTCTCAAGCGGCTGGTGTTTCGCGCCCCGGTCGAGGCGTGACAAGACTGGGATGATCTTGCCGGGAAAAGCCAGGTTGCCGGGCCGGTGGGTGGAAACCTTGCTGGCAGGCATAATTCTGGGCGGCATTGTCTATAGCGGCGTCCATTTGGCGCTCTATGGCTATCTGCAGCCGCCGTTTTTCTACGAACCGTCGGATACTTTTGCGGACTGGTTCAACCCTGCATTCTGGGCGCGCCATGAAGGTGCCTATGATGCCTGGAAGACGATCTATCTTCCGCTCTCGTTCGTGTTTCTCAGGTATCTCGGGATAGATCGCTGCTATCCGGAATCGCGCGCCCTTGAATCAAGCGCGGGGCTGGCTGCGCGGGATTGTGACTGGGTCGGTCTGGTTGCGATGGCCATCATTTTTCTGGCCAATATCTATCTGACCTGGCGAACCTTTCGCAAACTCGCGCCGCAAACGGCGCTCCCAAGGACGATCTGCGTCGCGATGGGGGCACCGATGCTCAACGCGCTCGAACGTGGCAATCTGCTCCTGATCACTTATACCTGCCTGCTGCTTGCCTTCGGGCCGCTGCTGGCATCGGCCAGGCTGCGGTGGGTGTTCGCGGGACTTGCTGTCAACTTCAAGATCTACCTCGTCGCAGCGGTTGTTCCGCTGCTGCTCAAACGCCGCTGGCGCTGGGTGGAGGGGGCCCTGCTTACGACAGTCATCATCTACCTGCTCAGTTATGCTGTTTTCGGGCAAGGCTCGCCGATGGAGATTTTCACCAATGTGCGTGACTTTTCGGATTCGGGAGCGACACAGATTCTCGACGTATGGTTCACGGCCACTTATCAGCCGCTCTATTCGGTCCTGGAAACCGGCACGTTCCCGATGTCCCAGATCATCGGCTCGATCTGGGTAGATCGACTGATGGTGCTGATCCCGCTGTTGACGCGAATGACGCAGCTTCTGATTGTGCTCGCCGCCGTGGCGATCTGGTACCGTCCGGAGGCTTTTTCCAGCCATCGCGCGATTGCGCTTGGAATGCTGGCAGCGATCCTTACCAGTGAGCCGGGCGGCTACACCATCGTCTGCTTCATGCTGTTCGTGCTGATGGAGCCCTGGCGCGGGTTCGGGCGGAAGTGGGCGATTGTTGCCTGCTATGTGATGGCCTTTCCGTTCGATTTTCCGATCGATACGTTGCCGGAATCGGTCACGGACCTCTATTTCCGGGATAGTACCGCCATGATCAGCCGGCAGGTTACGCTGGGGCCGTTTGTCCGGCCCCTGATCAACATGACGATCGCCTGGGCGCTGTCGCTGACGACCTTGCATGAGCTTTGGAAAGAGATGGCGCAAAATGCCCACCTGCCCGCGCGGCGGATCAGGCGGGGCGAGCCGAATGTCTGAGCCTTGCAGCGAACCCCGCGCCGGGTGCAGGAAAATCAGTTTGCCACCTGGTTGGCGAATCCTGTAGGTGCGCCACGCACTTGATCGGAAAAAGGATTATTCGGGCGCATGCGTTATCTCGTGACCGGCGGACAGGGTATGTTGGGGGGAGATTTCGCGGCGGAGATCGCTGCTTTTCCGGGGTTGAGCGTCCATGCGCCCGGCAAGGGTGAGCTCGACGTGCGCGATCCGGCGGCGATGCTGGCGGCGGCGGACAAGGCTGCGGATGGCTGGGTGGTCCACTGCGCCGCGATGGTCAATGTCGAAGGCTGTGCCCGTGATCCCGAAACGGCCCGCGCGATCATTGTCGAAGGCACCGAGAACGCGATTGCCCTGGCCAAGGCGGCGGGCGCGCGGATGTTCTATCCGCAGTCGTTCCTGACCCACGATGGCCGCCACAATCCGATCCCCGAAGACGAAGTGCAGCGCCCGCTGGCGCTGTATGGCGAGCTCAAGCTGGAAGCACAGCACCGCATCGAAGACGCGTTTGGCGATGATGCGCTGATCGTGGTCATGGCGGGTTTCTTTGGCGGTGAAGCGGCCGACAAGAACTTTGTCGGACGGATCATCCCGGCAATGCGCGCGGCGATCGAGCGGGGCGAGAGCGAATTCAGGGTCGGGGACCGCGTCTGGCAGCCGACCTGGACCCGCGATCTGGCTTTCAATTCACTGCAGCTGATGCTGGCGGATTGCCGGGGGCGTTACCAGATGGCGTGCCATGGCGAGGCCAGCTTTGCCGAACTGGCGCAAGAGATTGTCTATGCCCTGGGCTGGCAGGACCAGCTGTCGATCGTCTCGGTCGATGCCGCCAGCGTTTCCGCCAACGAACTGGGCCGCCGGCCCGACCGCGCCGTGCTCAGCTGCGAGCGGCTGAAGGCGGAGAAGCTTGATCTCCAGCGTGACTGGCGCTCCACGCTCCACGCCTATCTTCGCCACCCCTTCTTTGCACAGTATCATTTCAACTGAGAGATCCAGACCCATGCAAGAGCTTTTCCAGCCGCTGGCCGCACCCGCCTTTATCCCGCTGCGCAACCGCGTGGTCATGTCGGCGATGAGCCGCAGCTTTGCTGACGAGAACCGCTGCGCAACCGAAGCCATGGTCGAGTATTACGAGCGCCGGGCTCTGGGCGGTGCAGGGCTGATCCTGACCGAAGGTACGATCATTGATCGCAGCGGCGATGGCTGGGCCAACGCGCCCTATATTGCCAACGATCAGCAGGCCAAGGCGTGGCGTCCGGTGGTGGATGCGGTCCATGCCGCTGGCGGCGCGATTGCCTGCCAGCTGTGGCACATGGGGCGCATTTCGCACGCCGACTTCACCGGCGACGCTCCGGTCAGCTCCACCTCGGTTGCCGCCGCAGGCCACAACCGCCAGAACGACAAGCCCTATGGCGAACCGCGCGCCCTGACGGCGGATGAAATGCCGGGCGTCTATGCCCTGTTCGCCGATGCCGCCAAGCGCGCGCTCGACGCCGGGTTTGACGCGGTAGAGCTGCACACCGGCCACGGTTACCTGCCCGATCAGTTCCTTGACGGGCACGTCAACGATCGCACTGACAGCTATGGCGGTTCGGTTGAAAACCGCTGCCGCTTCACGCTTGAACTGGTTGAGGCCGTGACCAAGGCCGTTCCTGCGCGTCAGGTCATGGCGCGCATTTCGCCCTCGCGCTTCATGGGCGGGATCTATGAATGGCCGGATCTGGACGATATGCTGGGCCATCTGATCCCGGCGCTGGGCCAGCTGGGCCTTGGCGCGCTGGATGTCAGCTGCGCCGCGTCGGACTACTTCGAAACCTCGGGCCGGATGGTCCGCAAGATCCGCCCTCTGTTCAACGGCGTGATCGTCTCGGGTGCCTCGCTGACGCAGGAACAGGCCGAAGCCGAACTGGCGAGCGGCATGGTCGATGCGGTCACCTGGGGCCGGGCGTTCATCGCCAATCCGGACCTTGCCGACAAGATGCGCAGCGGCGCCGAGTTAGTGCCCTTCAACGATTCCATGCGTTCGACGCTTGTCTGACGCCGGGATCCGGTTGGCAGCAGGAGCAGTAAGCTGAAGCGCTGGATCCCTGGCTGGCCGGGCATCGGTATCGGGGTAATCCTGCTGCTTGCGGCAGCGCTGCGCGTGCACGGCATCGGCTTTGGCTTGCCGGCGCTCAACGATCCCGATGAGCTGATTTTCGAACTTGGCGCGACGCGGATGCTGACCGGACCGACCCTTAATCCGGGGTGGTTCGGCCATCCGGCGACGATCACCATGTATGTGCTCGCGCTGGTCAACGCATCGTCGTTTGGGCTGGGTTTCCTGTTCGGCCAGTATTCCGGACCGGCTGCCTTCATGAACGCGATCTATGCCGATCCGGGGATCGTGATGCTGCCCGGGCGAATGGCCATGGCGGCGTTCAGCCTGGTAACCGTGTGGCAGACCTGGCGACTGGCGCGATCCCTGGCGGGTGATCTGGCCGGACTGTTCGCGGCGCTGCTGCTGGCCTGCAGCACCGTGCATGTCCACTATTCGCAGATCATCCGGTCCGATCTGGTCGGTACGGTGTTCGTGCTGATGACAGTGGCCGCGTCGCTGCGCATCGCCCGCGACGGACGCCGGGCGGACTATGTCTGGGCGGCACTGGGCGTGGCGCTGGCGATGGCCAGCAAATGGCCGTTCGGGATCGCGGCGATCGCGGTTGTCGGGGCGCAATGGGTGCGCTTCAGCGAGAGCCAGAGCCCGCTGAAACAGCAATTGAAACCCTTCGCACTGTTTCTGCTGCTCGCTCCGGTCTTTCTGGTGCTGGTATCGCCCTATCTCGTGCTCGATTTCGGCACGGTGCTGCGCAACCTTGGCGGGGAAGCGCGCACGCAGCATCTGGGGGCGACCGGCGAAGGCCTGTTCGGCAACATGTGGTGGTATTTGTCTGGTCCCTTGTGGAAAGCCCTGGGCCTGCCCGGTCTGATCATGGCCGCCGCCGGTCTGGTGCTGATGGCGCGGCAACGCGGGGTCGGCCGGGTCATTCTGCCGGTGCTGATCGTCTATGGCGCGATGATCTGCCTCCACGGACTGCGGTGGGAACGCTGGGTCCTGCCAATGCTGCCGCTGCTGGCAATTGCGGGCGGTCTGGCCGCAGTGCGGCTGGTGGAGCTTGTTCGCCAACGCAGCGCCGGGGCGTTTTTCGGTTCCGCCGCGACCGGCATGGTCATGTCCGTGGCGCTGGTTCAGGCCATTCCCGCGTGGAGCGATGCCACGGCCCGGATGAACGATACGCGGCAGGTTGCAACAAATTGGGCGCGGCAGCATGTACCGCCCGGCAGCACCGTAATGATCGAGCATTTCGCGTTTGACCTGATCGATGCGCCCTGGACGATCGTGTTCCCGATGGGCGATGCCGGATGCGTCGATGCCAAGGGCATGATTACGGGCCGGGTCGATTACAAGGTGGTGGACGCGGCGCGCGGCAGTCGATCGAATGTCGATTATGGCACCGTTGCTGCAAGCAAGCGGGACACCTGCCGGGCAGACTACGCCATCATCATGGAAATGGAACGCTATCGCCTGGAACAGCATCGCTTTCCGGCGGAATATGGCGCCTATCAAACGCTGTTGCAGTCCATGACGGTCGAACAGGTGATCCA
This sequence comes from uncultured Novosphingobium sp., assembly GCA_964550775.1. Lineage (GTDB taxonomy): Bacteria > Pseudomonadota > Alphaproteobacteria > Sphingomonadales > Sphingomonadaceae > Novosphingobium. The sequence goes on from CAZKAX010000018.1 coordinate 20,136, forward strand.
TCCCGAACCGGGGCGCACTTCGGGGCCGGTGATGACAATCCTGAAGCGCAAGGACGTGGCGGGCTCGATGCCGGATGCAAGGCAGCGTTAGAGCTGCTGCCCGTGTCCCCCTCCAGCCAATGGACTGAAATGAAGCAACCTCTGATCCTTGATGGCGGCATGGGACGAGAGTTGGCTCGCAGCGGTGCGCCGTTCCGGCAGCCTGAATGGTCCGCTTTGGCGCTGATCGAAGCGCCAGAAGCCGTGCAGGCGGTCCACGCCAGCTATATTGCTGCGGGGGCCGGGGTCATCACCACCAATAGCTATGCATTGGTCCCGTTTCATATCGGCGAGGAGCGTTTTGCGCGCGAGGCAAAGGTGCTGGCCGACCGCGCCGGGCGCATGACGCGGGCTGCGGTTGCAGCGACAGGGGCTGGTCATGTGCGGGTGGCGGGCAGCCTGCCACCGCTGTTTGGATCCTATCGCCCCGATCTGTTCCGGGGCGATGATGCCGCGCGGTTGCTGGCGCCCCTGGTTGACGGGCTGAGCGGCCATGTCGATCTGTGGCTTGCGGAGACCCTGTCGGCCACGGCGGAAGCCCGCGTGGTGGCAGACATGCTGGCGGGCGATGACCGGCCGCTGTGGCTGTCCTTCACGCTGGAAGACGCCGACGATGATGCGGCCGTTCTGGCGCAATTGCGATCGGGTGAGCGGGTTGAGGATGCGGTTGCGCTGGCGCTGGAATGCGGCGCGCGGGCCTTGCTGTTCAATTGCAGCCAGCCCGAAGTGATGGAAGCTGCGGTGATCCGCGCGGTGGCAGAGCGGGACCGGGCAGGCGGCAAGCTGCTGATCGGGGTCTATGCCAATGCCTTTCCGCGCGAACCGGAAGCGGCACCGGCGAACGAGACGATTTCACCAATCCGCGACGATCTGGACCCGCAGCGATACCTTCTGTGGGTGCGGAACTGGCTGCGCGCCGGGGCGGGCATTGTGGGCGGATGTTGCGGGATTGGCCCGGAACATATCGCTGCGATCGCTGCGGACTGCGCCTGATCCCGGCGATCAGGCCGGTTCGGGCAAGCCGGAACCATTCAGCAATTCGCGCGGGCTCTGGCCGAAAGTTTGGCGGCAGGCCCGCGAAAAGACCGGCTGCGATGAAAATCCTGCGGCCAGCGCGGCTTCCTGTACCGGCATGCGGGCGCTGCGCATCAGGCCGATAGCTTGGCGGATCCGCAGTTCGCGGTAAAAGCGCGCGGGCGGGCGGCCTGTGCGGGCCAGGAACAACCGTTCGGCCTTGCGGCGGCTGACCCCTGCTTCGGCCAGGACCATTGCCAGGCTTTGTCCCTGCGGCATGCCGCGTTCCATCGCCGCGATCAGGCGTTGCAGATCGGGCCCTCCATGGCCAGCCTGCTCTGCCAGCGACAGGCGCTGCGGGGCCGATGCGGGGCGGATGCGATCATGAATCAGCTGGTCCGACACCGCGTTGGCCAGGGCAATGCCATGGCTGGCGGCGATCCTTTCCAGCATCATATCCATCGCGGCGGTTCCGCCTGCGCAAGTGAACAGCCGGGCGTGACGTTCATAGAGTTCGCCCGAAACCGGAATGTGGGGGTGACGCTGGCGGAACTCTTCGGCGGCTTCCCAGTGCAGGGTGATCGTCTCCCGCCCCAGGATACCGGCTTCGGCCAGGACGAAGGCCCCCGTATCGATCGCGCCGATCTGGCACCCCGCGCGCCAGGCGCGGCGGATCTGGCCAAGCAGGGCAGGTTTGGCTTGGGCCAGGGGATCAAACCCGGCGCAGACGATCAGAGCCTCAGGTGCTGCAGGCAGGGGGCCTTCGGCGCGAAGCTGCATCCCGTTTGAAGCCAGTGCATGATCACCCCCCGGGGCATGGATCGTCCAGCGATACAGCTCGCGCAGGGCCAGTCGATTCGCGATCCGCAGCGGCTCCAACGCCGCGAAGAAGGCCATGGCGGAAAAGCCCGGCAAGAGCAGGAAAGCCAGATTCTGCATGGTTCAGCACAAAGCCATCAACCGGGGTAAAATGCAATGATCTGGCGCATAACGTGATTTAATCGCGCGAATTCGCGGTTAAGCTGCCCCGCAAGGAGAGCGCCATGAATTTCGAACCCTTCATCACTTGCGCCGTGACCGGATCGGGCAACACCCAGGGGATCCACCCTGACCTGCCGATCACCCCCGAACAGATCGCCAATGCCGCGATCGAGGCGGCCAGGGCCGGGGCGGCGATTGCCCACATCCACGTGCGCGATCCGGAAACGGGCAAGGGCTGCCGCGATGTGGCGCTCTATCGCGAGGTGAAGGAACGCATCCGCGCGAGCGACACCGACGTCATCATCAATTTCACCGCCGGGATGGGCGGTGACATCGTGTTCGGTCCCGGTGAGAGTCCCCTCCCACTCGACCCCGCCGGGACCGACATGGTTGGGCCGATGGAGCGGCTGCTCCATGTGCAGGAACTGCTGCCCGAAATCTGCACGCTCGATTGCGGAACGATGAATTTCGCCGAAGCCGATTACGTGATGACCAACACGCCCGGCATGCTGCGGACCATGGCCGCCGAAGTGCAACGGCTGGGCGTGCGGCCCGAACTGGAAGTGTTCGATACCGGGCATCTGGTGTTCGTGAAGGAAATGATCCGCGACGGCCTGCTCGATGATCCGGTGATGATCCAGCTGTGCATGGGCATCCCCTATGGCGCGCCGGACGATCCGCTGACCACCATGGCGATGGTCCACCAGCTGCCCGCCGGTGCGGTGTTCAGCGGCTTCTCGATCAGCCGCAACCAGTTGCCCTTCGTGGCCATGGCGGCTTTGGCAGGGGGCAACTGCCGGGTCGGGCTGGAGGACAACCTCTACCTCGCCAAAGGGCAGTTCGCCAGCAACGGCGCGCTGGTCGAACGTGCTGCGCAGGTGCTGACCGGCATGGGTGCGCGGCTGCTCGGCCCGGCCGAAGTGCGCGCCAAGCTAAAGCTGACCAAGCGCTGAGGAGACGGCAGATGGCGGAGATCAGGAAAGCCGGGATCGTCGGCGGCGGGGTGATCGGGGCTGGCTGGGCAGCGCGGTTCCTGCTCAACGGGATCGATGTCGCGGTCTATGACCCCGATCCGGAGATCGAGCGCAAGACGCTGGAAGTGGTCGCCAATGCCCGCCGCGCGCTGGCCCGTCTGTTCGGCGCGGCGCTGCCGGCCGAAGGCACGCTGACCATCGCCGCGTCGCTGGAGGACGCGGTCAAGGACGCCGACTTCATCCAGGAAAGCCTGCCCGAACGCGAAGAGCTGAAGCAGAAGGTGCTGGCCGAGGTTGACCGGCTGATGCCCGCCCATGCGGTGATCGGCTCGTCCACCTCGGGCCTGCTGCCCACCAAATTGCAGTCCGGCATGGCGCGGCCCGACCGGCTGGTGGTGGGGCACCCGTTCAACCCGGTCTACCTGTTGCCGCTGGTCGAAGTGTGCGGCGGCTGCCAGACCAGCCAGCAGACCAAGGATATTGCTGCGGCGGTGTACGAGCGGATCGGCATGAAAGTGCTGCATGTCCGCAAGGAGATCGACGGGTTCATCGCCGACCGCCTGCTCGAGGCCGTCTGGCGCGAGGCGCTGTGGTTGATCAACGACGGGATCGCGACCGCCTCGGAAATCGACGATGCGATCCGGTTTGGCGCGGGCATGCGCTGGTCGTTCATGGGCACCTTCCTGACCTATCGCCTCGCGGGCGGCGAGGCCGGGATGCGGCACTTCCTGCACCAGTTCGGCCCGTCGATGGAATGGCCCTGGACCAAGCTGATCGGCCCCAAGCTGACGGACGAGCTGATCGACACCGTGGCGCGGCAGAGTGACGAGCAGGCCGGGAACGTCGATTTGCGGACTTATGAGCGGTTGCGGGATGACTGTTTAGTTGACTTAACACATGCGCTGGAACGCAATGACTTTGCCTCGGGGGCGGTGGCCAGGGCGCATCGGGAGCGGCTGGGGGGACAGGCCGGGGCGGATGGGTCGGTTGATGGGGACGGGCGGCTGCAAACGATTGCAACTCCAGTCCAGCCCGAATGGATCGACTATAACGAACACCTCACCGAATGGGCCTATCTCAAGCTGTTCGGCGATGCGACCGACGTGGTGCTGGCGCGGATCGGGGCTGGGGCGGACTATGTTGCGGGCGGGCATTCATGGTACACGGTGGAGAGCCACCTGCGCCATCTGGGCCAGGCGCGGCTGGGCGAACCGGTCGAGGTGCGCAGCCGCGTGCTGGCCTGTGACGGGAAACGCTTGCACCTGTTCCACGAAATGGCCAGCCTGAGCCAGCACATGGTAATTGCCACGGCCGAGCACATGCTGGTCCACGTCGATGCCAAGGCCGAGAAATCGGCCCCGGCCCCGCAGGACATGCAGGACAAGGCGCGGGCCTTTGCCGCGGGGCAGGCGCATTTGCCCGCACCCGAAGGACTTGGGCGACAGATCAGGATGCCGGGATAAGCCAGACACGACACGGCACGGCGCAGGGGAGAGAACATCGGATGGCCTTGGTAGAAACCCGCTCGATCGATTACGTCCCTCTGTCCGAACGTCACGGCAAGGTCTGGCACCTCTGGCCGGTGTGGTTCACCGGCGATGCCCACCTGGCGACCCTGGCTACCGGCGCGATCAGCGTGGCGGCGGGGCTCAGCCTGTTCTGGTCGGCCATCGCGGTGCTGGGCGGCTGCGCGCTGGGCACGGTGCTGATGGCGTTCCACTGCACCCAGGGGCCGCACCTGGGCCTGCCGCAGATGATCCAGTCACGCCCGCAGTTCGGCTATCTCGGGGCATTGCTGGTCTGGGTGGTGGCGCTGGTCACCTACATCGGCTTCAACGCGCTCAACCAGACGCTCGCCGCCGATACGCTGAAGGAACTGGCCGGGTTCCCGCACGGCCCCACGGTAATCGTGTTCTCGCTGGTCGCCGTCGCCGTGGCGGTGATCGGCTATGATCTGATCCACGTCGCCCAGCGCTGGCTGGCCTATGCCATGCTGGCGGTGCTGGCAGTCTATACCGTCGGCGCGTTCGGGATTGTCGATCTGGGCAAATTGCTCGCCCCCGGAGAGTTCCGGGCCACTCCCTTCCTGGTGCAGTTCTTCGCCGCCGCCGCCTATCAGCTCAGCTGGTCGATCTATGTTTCGGACTATTCGCGCTACCTGCCGAAAGAAGTCGGGATCCGCGAAAGCTTCTTCTGGACCTTCTGGGGGGCCTTCGTCGGCGGGGCCTGGATGATGCTGGTCGGCACCTTCGCCTATGCCGCTTTCGCCACCCCCGACGGGATCATCGCCGCCCTGCGCGACAGTTCGGACGCGATCTATCCCGGGTTCGGCGTGGTCATGCTGGTCACCAGCTTCCTCGGGCTGATCACGATCACCTCGCTCAACTTCTATGGCGCATCGCTGACCCTGCTGAGCGTGGTCGACAGCCTGACGACGCTCAAGCTGGGAGTGAAAGCGCGGGTGCTTTCGCTGTTCACCGTGTTCGCGGCGGCGGTCTCGCTCTCGCTGGTGGTCAGCGGCAACGTGCTGCACGGGTTCGAAGCATTCCTGGGCGTGCTGGGCTATCTGTTCACCCCGTGGACCGCGATCAACCTGGTGGACTTCTTCTTCGTGCGCAAAGGGCGCTATTCGATCCGGGCGATGTTCATGGCCGATGGGCTCTATGGCCGGTGGAACTGGCGCGGTCTTACGTCCTATGCGGTGGGCTTTGCCGCGATGATCCCGTTCTTCAAGACCGGGCTCTACACCGGTCCGGTGGCCAGCGCGCTGGGCCGGGCGGACATTTCGATGCTGATCGGCCTGCCGGTATCCGCCGGGATCTACCTCTTTCTGTGCCGCAACCTTAACCTCACCACCGAACAGGAGCAGATCGCCGTGCTGGACCGCAACCTTGAAACGGAGCCGGTGCGTTGATCGCCCGCGCCGCCGCCCTGATCGCGCTGGCCGTGCTGGCCGCCCCCGCTGCGGCCAAGCCCGGCGCCGCCCAGCCGATCGTCTTTCCGGACCGGTTCGATCCCATCGGCACCCCGGTGCAGTCGGTCAAGACCGCCAGCGGCCGCACGGTCCACTTCACCGATACGGGGGAGGCGGGGTGGAAGCCCTTGCTGCTGATCGGCGGGGTCGGCACCAGCGGCCGCGCGCCGGAACTGGTCGCCTTCCTTGATACCATGCGCCGCCGCCTGAAAGTGCGGATCATCGCGGTGGAACGCAACGGGCTGGGCGATACGGCCTATGATCCGGACTGGACCTTTGCCGATTACACCGCCGATGTGCGGCTGGTGCTGGACCAGCTGAAGATCGGCAAGTTTGCGCTTTCGGCGATTTCCGGGGGCGGGGCCTATGCCGGGCACGTGGTTGCGGCCATGCCGGAACGGATAGCTTCGTGGCACATGCTCGCGGCGGTATCATCCTCGCCTGCGAGCGGGGCCGCCTGCGGGGTCGATCAGGCCACGCTGGAAGCCCAGCTAGCGCCGCAGATCGGGGCCCCGCGCGTGTGGTGGGACATGCCTGATGATGGCGTTGCCGCCCATGTCCGCGGGTTTGACGATCGCACCGCGGACGAAGGCGCGCGCGCGTTCTTCATCGCCGGGCAAAAGGGTGATGCCCGCGGGGTGGCGCGCGAATACAAGCGGTTCTGCGATGCCCCCGCGCAGATCAAGGGGCTGAAAGCCCCGGCGTTCTTCTATTACGGCACGGCGGACAAGCTGGTCCCGCCCAGCCACGGCGCATTCTGGGGCAGGCAGGTGCAGGGCAAGGTCACCTATCGCACCTACCCCGGCGAAGGGCATGATGTGCAGTATCGCCACTGGGACCAGTTGCTGCTGGACGTCGCCGGATACGGGGACCGCACGCTGGTGTGTGACAAGGGCCGCGCGCAGCTGGTGGCGGGGCCGGTCGATCCGGCCAAACTTCCCGCCGGGCGCACCCTTGGCGTCTGCGCCTGGGCCCGATAGGCAGGGCGGTTTGGGTTCAGTTCAGGCCGCTCCCCATCCGGGGAAACCAACCTATGCCTCGATCCCCAGTTCCGGCCGCGCCGCTAGTGCTGCTTTCAGCGGGCCGAGCCAGGGATCGAAATTCTTCCATACATCGGTGCCGTCGCGGTTGATCGGGCGGCGGACCTGTTCGCTGCTGGGGGTGCGCACCGCGCGTTCGGTGCGGTGGAATTCGATGCAGGCCTGCTCAAACGGCAGGCCGCAATAGTCCAGAATGCGGCGCACTTGCCCTTCCAGATCGTCGAGCAGGTCTTCGTGCTGAACTTTCAGGACCCGGCCCGCCGGCAGCACCGCGTCCCAGTGGTCCATCAGCCGCAGGTATTCGACGTAATAGCGGCCGATGTGATCGAGATCGTAGGAAAAGTCCTGCCCTTGCGCGAACAGCTGCTTGAACACCGAAAAGCCGCAGGCCAGCGGTTCGCGCCGGGCATCGATGATCCGGGCATTCGGCAGCATCAGGTGGATCAGGCCGATATGGCGGAAATTGTTGGGCATCTTGTCAATGAAGAAGGGCGTGCCTTCTACCCGGTGGACGCGGGTGGAATCGATATAGGCCTGGCCCAGTTCGGCCAGCTTTTCAGCCGACAATTGCCGCAGGTTGGCGGGATAGATTTCCTGCGCATCGGCTGCGAGCCTACCGCTCAGCCGGGAAGCGGTGGCCATCACATCAGGCAGTTCGGTGGTTCCTTCGACCTGGCTGTGCGAGGCAAGGATCTGCTCCAGCAGGGTTGATCCGGCGCGCGGCAGGCCCAGAATGAAAATCGGATCGGGCGCGGGGCAGCCCGCGCCGGCCTGTTCGGCAAACAGCGCGGCGTTGCAATGTTCGATCTGACGATCGAATTCGCGGGTAATCGCACCGGGTTTGAACTGCACCACGCCCTGGCGCAGCGCATTGCCGCGCTGGTAGTATTCGAACGAGCGCGCATAATCGCGCGCGTCCTCAAACGCTTTGCCCAGCGCGAAACACATATGGATCCGGTCATCCACAGCGATCCCCGGGGCGGCTTCCTCGCGCATCATGGCGTCGATCTCGCCGGGGGTGAAGCGATAGGTCTTCAGGTTGGCCAGGCTCCAGTAGGCATCACCGAAATCAGGCCGGACAGTATAGGCGCGGCGATAGGCGTCGACTGCCGCATCGATCCGGCCCAGGGTTTTCAGGGCATGGCCATAGGTCAGGCTGACCGTAGTGTGATCCGGGGCATTGGCCTGAAGCCGGGCATATTCGTCTGCCGCATCCTCGGTCCGGCCGACGTGCAGCATCAGATTGGCGCGCTGCATCAGGAACTGCGGATTGGCCGGTTCCAGCGCGACCAGCTGTTCGGCCACGGCCAGGGCCGGTTCGAATTTGAAGCGCTTGTTCAGCACTTCGGCATAATCGAACCGGGCTGGCAGGAAATCGGGGTTGAGATCGCAGCAGCGTTCCAGGATGAATTCGGCATCCTCATACTCGCCCAGCCGGGTGCCGAGTTCGGCCAGCAGGCGCATTGCCACCGGATCGGCGGGGGCCTTCATCAGATAGGCCCGGATCCGTTCCTCAGCCAGGGTGTAGTCCTGATCGTAATAGGCTGACAGCGCGGCCAGCAGTTCGGGCGGGTGCCCTTCGACATCGTGGATCTTTTCGATCAGCGCGGCGGTTCTGGCGGGATCGACCTGTTGGTAATGGGCCACCAGCAGCTTGAACGAGGCGACCAGCAGCGGGTTGAGCTCTGTCGCATGTTCATAGGCGGCAATCGCCTGTTCGCGGTTGCCGGCCTGACGGTGGCAATGGCCGCGTTCCTGCCAGGCCCGGCCAAGGTGCGGGGCGAGCGCGATCAGCGTATCGAGCAGGCGGTGCGCGGAAGGCAGATCGCCGCGCATCCGCGCGGTTACGGCGGCAAAATACAGCACTTCGGGATCATCGCCGCGCGATGCCACCAGTTTGGCCGCCAAGGCTGCGGCGCCCACCACATCGCCGCGGGCCAGCGCCAGCTTTGCTTCGACCAGGGGATCGTTTTGCACGGGGTTTGAAATTCCAGCCTTCATCCTGACCCCACCATGGTCACAACCGCGCGATGCGGCAAGGGTGCGGAAAAAATGATCCCGGCGGGTTGAACCAATTCAACCCGCCGGGACCGGTATTCTGACTGCTGTGGTGCCGGACGGAACCCGGCCCCGATCAGTAGTTGAAGTTGAACCGCAGGCCGATGGTCCGCGGGCGGATCGTCGATTGCAGGTTGATGTTGTCGCTGTTCGAAATGTAGCTGACGGCGCGCTTGTCCGTCAGGTTGGTTGCGAACAGTTCGGCGCTCCAGTTGTCGCGCTTGAACCCGGCCGAAGCATCGAACTGGGCATAGCCGGGCAGCTTGAAGTTCTGCGGCTTGATCGTGGAGGTCCACGACGTGCCGACGAACTGCCCGCCCAGCTGACCGAAGAAGGTCGTGCCGGTCGAAGCCTCATGCTCATAGCGCATGCGCAGACCGCCCTGCCAGTGCGGAGCCAGCGCCAGCGGGCTGCCCAGCGGCATGAAGGTCAGATCAAGCGGCCCGCCGCCCGGCTTGGCCCGGAAGTCCAGCGGGGTGCTGGCATAGTCGGTCAGTTCCGAATGGTTGTAGGCCAGGTTGCCGGTGATCGTCAGTTCCTGCGTGGCGCGCCAGACCAGGTCGGTGGTAACCCCCTTGACCCGCGCGTTCGGCCCGTTGAGCACGAAAGTGGAGTTGCTGATCGACGGTGCATAGATCGACACCGGAATCCCGGTCCAGTCGATCAGGAAGGCAGAACCGTTCCAGCGCAGACGGTTGTTGGCGAACTGCAGCTTCCAGCCCACTTCGTAGTTCTTCACGCTATCCGACTGATAGGTGTAGGGAATCGGGAACTTGGGATCGCGGCTCGGCCCGCCGCGACGGTTGAACCCGCCCGGACGATAGCCTTCCGAGAAGGTGGCGTAGAACAGCATGTCGGTGTTCGGCTTGTAGCTCAGCGTCACCTTGGGCGTGGTGCCCTTTTCGTGGCTGGGGCTCTTGCCGGCGAGCGAGATGCCGTAGTTGCCGCTGCCGCAGGGATGCCCGTTGGGCAGCACGCCGGCCTTGGTGCTGAAGTGGCCACCGCAGTTGACCGAACCGCGCAGCGAGACCTCCTGGTTGTACCAGCGGATCCCGGCGGTCAGCGTCAGCTTGTCGGTGATGTCGAAGCTGCCTTCGCCGAACAGCGCGAACTGGCTTTCACCGCGTTCGGCGTCGTTGAAGTAGACCCCGCCATCCGGACGGATGTAGTTGGTGATCCGGTCGGTACCGCCCGGATACTGGCCCTTGTAACCCTGCACCGCCGCGCCTTCATAGTACCAGACGTTGTCGGCGAAGACCTTCGACCGGTCATAATAGACCCCGGCCTGGACGCGCAGGCGCTTGTCCGAAGGGGTGGCGATGCGGAATTCCTGCGAGAACCGGTTCGACCGCGACTTGTCGATATGGGTCATCCGCGGCGTGGCGCAGGTGGCATAGCCCGGGTACGAGCAGATGTAATAGGGCGCGAACGGCCCGACGGCGGAATAGCGGGTATAGTCGAACTTCTGGTCGACCTTCCGGTCCAGATAGGACCCGGTATAGACCAGATCGAGCCCGCCCAGCTTGCCTTCGACCGACCACTGCAGCTGGTTGAATTCATCGTGGTTGGTATCGGGCGAGAAGCGCATCACCTTGAGATCGCCCAGCGTCGGGTCGAACTGGAACACGCCTTCGGCTTCGAGCACCTGGTACATGTCCTGAACCGTGACCGTCCAGTCCGGCGCGGGCGACCAGCGCAGCGACACGCGCCCGCCGGTGTAGGTGGCGGGGTTGAAATCGTTGCGGGCATAGGCGGCGTTGTTGATCGTCGGCCGGGTTGCGGTGGCGGGCAGGGCAAAGGCCACAGTGCCATCGGCGTTGCGGCCGATCAGCGGCATCTGGAACGTGCCATAGATGTTGTCGATATAGCCGCCCTGACGGTCCACGAAGGCCGTGGCGCGGATCGCCAGCTGGTCTTCGATGATCGGGATGTTGATATAGCCGTTGGCCGAACCGCTATAGGCATGGCCCGGCGTGGTTGCCCCGGTGATCGAGACGCCGGCCTGGAACTTCGAAAGGTTCGGCTTGTTGGTGATATAGCGGATCGCCCCGCCTTCCGCGCTGGCGCCGAACAGGGTGCCCTGCGGACCTTCCAGCACTTCGACGCGTTCAAGGTCGGTCACATAGACGTCAAGGTTGCGGCCCGGGACCGCGACCGAGGCATCGTCGAGATAGATCGCCACGTTCGGGCTGGCACCGGCCACGGCCGAAGTCTGGATCGCCACCTGCGAAAGCGACAGGCCGCGAATCGAGACCGTCTTCTGCCCCGGACCGCGCCCGCCGGCGTGAACCTGCGGCAGTTCGGTCAGCAGCTGGTCAAAGCTGGTGATCCCGCGTTCGGCCAGCTGATCGCCGCCCAGCGCCTGGACCGTGATCGCCACGTCCTGCATCTTTTCGGCCCGGCGCGATGCGGTGACGACGATGTCGGCGATGCCGCCGTTATCGGATTCCGCAGCGTCAGCCGCGGCGTCCTGCGCCATGGCCTGGGTTCCGCTCATGCCGATCAGCATGCCGGTGATTGCTGTCGAAAGCAGCAAATGTCGCTTCATGTAAGCCTCCCTGTTCGTGCCCGCCGACGCGCGCCGGCTGGACGGATTGGTCGTATCAAGCCCGCACGGCCCCTCAAAAAGCCGGGTGGGCGGGGCATGTCCGGTTACGGACGCGGGCCGCGCACGTGTCGCAGCCCAATACCTCATCCGGAACGATGGCAGTGTGGGGTGGCAAGTCAATCGGCAATGCCGCTCATTAGGTGTAGTAATGCGCAGCATTAGTTGCGCGGGGCATCTGGCCTGCGCTTGCCAAGCCCGCGCCCGGGAATGCAAGCAGCGCGCGGTTTGGCGGAGCGGATGATGGGTACCGGAACAGACAGCGAAGCGGCGGACACATACGGGCTGCGCACCCCCCTGGAGGGCGTGGCCGCGGCCGCGTGGGATCCCGCCACGCTTGTGCCCGCCCCGCTGCGCCTGATCAGCCCCGCAGTCCCGCCCGAATGGGTCGATTACAACGGGCATATGAGCGAAAGTTGCTATCTGCTGGTGTTCGGCGACCAGTCCGACGCGTTCTTCCGCTATATCGGCATCGACGAGGCCTACCGCGCCGCCGGGCATTCACTGTTCACCGTCCAGACGATGATCTTCAACCTGGCCGAGGCCCATCTGGGCGACCGGCTTGACCTGTCGCTCCAGCTGCTCGATGCCGATGACAAGCGGCTGCACATCTTCCATGCGATGCACAATGCAGACACCGGCGAACTGCTGGCCACGGGCGAGCAGATGCTGGTCCACGTCGACATGGCGGCGGGCAAATCCGCCCCCATGCCGCCAGACCTCCGAGCCCGCGTCCAGGCGGTGCTCGCCGCCCATGCCGCGCTGCCCGTGCCAAGCCAGGCCGGGCGTAACATCGCGATCAAACGGAACCCTGCCTGATGGACTTTGCCCTTTCCACCGAACAGCAGATGCTGGTCGAAACCGTCCGCAAATTCGTCGAAGCGGAGCTCTATCCCCACGAAGTGCTGGTCGAACGGACCGACGATATTCCCGCCGATCTGGCTCAGGAGATCCGCCGCAAGGCGATCGAGCTGGGGCTCTACGCGGTCAACATGCCGGCCGAGCTGGGCGGCGGTGGGCTGGGCACTTTCGACACCACCTTGATGGAGCGGGAACTGGGTCGGGCAGGCTATGGCCTGCAGATGCTGGTCGCGCGGCCCAGCAACATCTTGCGCGGCTGCGCGGGCGGTCAGGTGGAGGAATACCTGCTGCCCACGATCCGGGGAGAGCGCCACGATTGTCTGGCCATGACCGAGCCCGATGCTGGATCGGACGTCCGCTCGATGCGCACGTTCGCCAAGCGGGACGGCGACGATTTCGTGATCAACGGGACCAAGCATTTCATCAGCCATGCCGACATGGCCGACTATGTGATCCTCTGCGCCGCAACCGGTGAGCTTGGCCATGGCAAGCGCTCGATCAGCTGCTTTCTGATCGATTTCGATACCCCCGGACTGACCCGCCGCAGAGGGCCGAACTGCGTCAGCCATCGCGGTTATCATCAGTGCGAACTGGTGTTCGAAGATTGCCGAATTCCGGCCCGTAACCTGCTGGGGGAACTGGATAAAGGCTTTGATTTGATGGGCCAGTGGCTCGGCTCCACCCGGCTCCAGGTTGCCACCACCTCGGTCGGGCGCGGGCAGCGGGTTCTCGAACTGGCCAGCCAGTGGGCTGCCACCCGCAAGCAGTTTGGCCAGGCAATCGGCAAGTTCCAGGGCACTGGGTTCAAGCTGGCCGACATGAAGACCGAACTCGAAGCCGCCGAACTGCTGACTCTGCGCGCCGCCTGGAAAGACGATCAGGGCACCATGACCGATACCGATGCCGCCATGGCCAAACTGTTCGCCAGCGAAGCGCTCGCCCGGATCACCGACAATGCCCTGCAGATCTTCGGCGGCATGGGGCTGATGGACGAATTGCCGATCGAACGGTTCTGGCGCGATGCCCGGGTCGAACGAATCTGGGACGGGACCAGCGAAATCCAGCGCCACATCATCAGCCGCGCGCTGCTGCGCCCGCTCGAAGCATGAGCAAGCCTCCGCTTGGCCGCCTGCTGCGGCCACGCTCGATTGCTTTCGTTGGCGGCAAGGCTGCAGAGGAAGCGGTGCGGCAAAGCGTGGCATTCGGCTTCGATGGCGCGATCTGGCCGATCAATCCCCGGCGTGAAAGCATGGCGGGTGTGGCGTGCCTGCGCGATCTGGCCGCGCTGCCGTATGCTCCGGATGCCGTGTTCCTGGCCGCGCCCGCGGACCCCAGCATTGCCCTGGCGGCAGAGCTGACCGGGATCGGCGCGGGCGGGGTGATCTGTTATGCCTCTGACTTTGCCGAGGCTGGGGAACACGGGCGGCAGCGTCAGGCAGACCTGCTGGCAGCGGCCGCCGGGATGCCGCTGATCGGGCCCAATTGCTATGGCATGCTCAACGCGTTTGATCGGGTGGCGCTGTGGCCGGATCAGCATGGCTGCCTGCCGATTGTCGCCGGGCGCGGGGTGGCGATCATCAGCCAGAGCGGCAATCTGGCGCTCAATTTCACCATGCAGGCGCGCGGCCTGCCGATCGGCTATGTGATCAGCGTCGGCAACTGCGCCGATGTCACACCGGCCGATCTGATCGAGGCGCTGATCGAAGACCCCCGGGTCAGCGCGATCGGCCTGCATCTGGAAGGGCTGGGATCGGTCGCCCGCTTTTCCGAGGCGTGCTGCGCCGCGCGCGCTGCCGGGGTGCCGCTGGTCGCGCTCAAGACCGGCGCATCGGCCAAGGGCGCGGCGCTGACCATGTCGCACACCAGTTCGCTGGCCGGGGCCGATGCGCTGTCTGATGCGCTGTTCGCGCGCTATGGCGTGGCCCGCGTGCACGATCCGGCGACCTTCCTTGAAACGCTCAAGCTGTTGCATCTGGCCGGTCCGCTGGCGGGCGGGCGGATCACCAGCGCCAGTTGTTCGGGCGGGGAAGCCTCGCTCACGGCCGATCTGGCAGAGCGCTGCGGGCTGGAAACGCCGGACTTTCCGCCGGCCGCGCAGACCCGGCTCGAAGCAGTGCTGGGGGACCGGGTGCAGGTCGCCAATCCGCTCGATTACCACACCTATATCTGGGGCGATCTGCCGGCGCAGACTGCCTGTTTCGCCGGGATGATCGGTGCGGGGTTTGAAGCATCGATCCTGATCCTTGATTTCCCGCGCGCCGACCGCTGCGACGCGGCGGATTGGGAAACCACGCTGGACGCTTTCATCGCCGCCCACCGCGCCGCGCCGCCTGCGCCGGGCACGGTGCGGATGGTGGTCAGCTCGCTGGGTGAGAACCTGCCTGAAGCGGTCGCGATGCGCCTGCTGGAACAGGGAATTGCCCCGGTCGCCGGGCTGGGCACTGCGCTGCAGGCGGTGGCCGCAGCGGCGCGGATCGGCGCGGTCTGGGCGCAGCCTGCTCCGTCAGCGCTGCCGGAGTTGCCGGTGCAGGCTGCGGGCGATCCGGTGGTCTGGGATGAAGTGCGCAGCAAGGCTGCACTGGCGGCCGCTGGCCTGACCGTTCCGCGCGGCAAGCTGCTGCGGCTCGCCGAACTGGAGGCTTTGTGCGGCGATGAGCAGTCCGGCTTGCCCGCGCCGTTTCCCTTGGTGTTGAAAGCGGTCGGCAGCGATCTGGCCCACAAGACCGAGCTGGGCGGCGTGGCGCTGCGGATCACTTCACGCGGGCAGTTAAAGGATGAAGCGCGGCGGATGGCGCAGCTGTCGGACGTGTTTCTGGTTGAAGAGATGGTCGGCGGGGCAGTGGCCGAACTGATCGTGGGGATCGGGCGCGATCCGCAGTTCGGGCTGTTCCTGACCCTGGGGGCAGGGGGCATCTTTGTCGAACTGCTGCGCCAGGTCGAACAGGTGCTGTTGCCTGCTGCCCGCGCAGACATTGCCGCCGCACTGGCCCGCTTGCCGCTCCATGCCGTGCTGACCGGCTATCGCGGCGGGCAGGGCTGCGACATGGCGGCGCTGCTTTCCGCCATCGAAGCCATTGCCACATTTGCCGTGGCCCATGCCGACCGGCTGGAAGAGCTCGACGTCAATCCCTTGCTGGCCTTGCCCGCCGGGGCCATGGCGGTTGATGCCCTGATCCGGATCAAGGAGTAACCCCCGCATGCCCGCCGTCACGCTCGATCGCCAAGGCGATATTCTGGTCATCACGCTGGACCGGCCCAAGGCCAATGCCATCAATGTTGCGACCAGTCTGGAACTCTACGCCGCGTTCAAGGCTCTGAACGATGATCCGGCGCTGCGGGTGGGGATCGTGACCGGGACCGGGCGGTTCTTTTCCGCCGGGTGGGATCTGGACGCGGCGAATGACGGGGAAGCGACCGATGCCGATCACGGGCCGGGCGGCTTTGCGGGCCTCACCGAATATTTCGATCTGACCAAGCCGGTGATCGCGGCGGTCAATGGCCTGGCCGTGGGCGGCGGGTTCGAACTGGCGCTGGCGGCGGACCTGATCGTGGCGAGCACTACGGCGCGGTTCTGGTTGCCCGAAGTGCAGCTGGGCATCCTGCCGGATTCGGGCGGCCTGCTGCGCCTGCCCAAAGTACTGCCTGCTGCACTGGCGCGCGAAATGATCCTGACCGGACGGCGGCTTGAAGCACAAGAGGTGCTGGCCGCCGGGCTGGTCAGCCGGATTGCTGAACCCGATGCGCTGCTGGACACGGCGCTGGAACTGGCGCGGGAGATTGCCAAGGGCGCTCCGCTCGCGATCCGCGCCGCGCGCGAAATCCTGCGCGCGACCGAGGGGCTGGAGGTGGCGGAGGCCTATCGAACGATGCGCAGCGGCGCGATCCCCAGCTACCGCGCGATGCTCGATTCCGCAGACGCCCTGGAAGGCCCGCGCGCTTTTGCCGAAGGGCGGCCACCGCGCTGGCAGGGGCGCTAGGCGGGCCGGGGCCGGACCTTTGGCCCGGCCCCAGCGCCACTCTACCGCGCGAGCAGGCGCAAGCGCGAATTGAACTCGCCGCGGTCGACGTAGCAGCCGTGTAGATGCCGGAACCCGGTCGATGGATCGAACGCCTCGCGCCCGTGCAGCACGCGGCGGTTGTCGAACACCACCATTTCGCCAGGTTGCAGCTTGAATTCGATCCGGTAGGCCGGATTGCGGGTCTTGGCCATATAGGCGCGGTAGGCGCGGTAGTAGTCGGGCATGATTTCGGCCGGCATATCAAAAATCGCGGCGATGTGCGCATTGTAGCGGATTTCAGTGAGCTCGCCCGCACGGTCCAGCGTGATCACCGGCGCGCGCACGCGGATATCGGCGGTGTCATCGTGGAACCGGAACGGGATCGGCACTTCGGCCAGCAGGTTGAATGCCGCCGCATCCTCGGCGCGCAGATCCTCCGCAAGGGCAAAGCCATCCGCGAACACCGATCCGCCACCGGTGGATTCGTTGGCAATGCAGTGCAGGAACTGAAAGCCGGGCGGCACCTCCTGATTGGGCAGATCGCTGTGCAGCGGCAGGGCGACCGGGGTATAGGCCAGGTTGTTGGGATCGGGCATGCTGACCACTTCGAAGGTCGTGCCGAAATTGGTCTGGCGCAGGAACCCGACCCGCTCCGCCACTTCGACCCCGGCGCCGTGGCGGTCATCCAGCCCGTCGATGATCGACAGGCCGTACTGCGCGGTCTGCACCAGCCATTCGCGCAGCACCCCGTCGTCAGCCAGCACTTCGGCAGCGGGGAAGCGGGGTATGCCGGCCGGGGTCAGGTCCGCGCGCCACAGCTGCGCGGGAATCGCGGCGGGATCGGGCGCGGGCTGGCCCGGGCGGTGCGCATCCAGCAGCGCCAGCGGCATCAGGCTGACATGGCCATCGGCATAGCTCAGCCGGGCGCTCCCTTCGGCCAGCTCTGCCGTCAGCAGCACCGGCGTGGAATCGAGCGAGAGCAGGTCGAGCAGCCGCTCCTGCGTTTGCGGATGCAGCCCGGAAGGGCAATTGTCGCGCAGCCAGATCGTGGGATAGGTCGTGCGCGAATTGTCCGTCCAGATCACGCCAAGCGCGTCTGCACGGACCTCAAGTCCAGATACAGTCATGGGAATTCCAGTGCGATTCAGGAATTTCGGGATGTGCGAAACAAGGGTCAGCCGCGCGGCGGCGGCCACCATTGCTGGGTCTTGCCATAGGGCGCGCCTCCGCTGCGCCGGCCAAGCCCGAAGTTCTTGCAATCCGGATCCATCGGGCAAAGGCTAGATCGGTTGGCGGTGCGCCGCAAGTGCCGTTCCGGCGCATTGCCAGAGCAGCGGAATCATGACATCCCCTTGCCGGGGAGACATATTCTGGACACCAGCGTCAACCGGGCTGCAGCCCGCCAGCCAAGCCCGTTCGCCTTCACGCTGATCGGGATCGGCGCCGCCACGGCGGCGGCCCATATCGGCAACAATTTCACCACCTATCTGGTCGGCGGCCTGATCGACCGGTTCGGCTTTTCGCCGTTCCAGATGGGCGCCTGGAACATGGCCGAAACGCTGAGCTAT
Organism: uncultured Novosphingobium sp.; assembly: GCA_964550775.1. Classification (GTDB taxonomy): domain Bacteria; phylum Pseudomonadota; class Alphaproteobacteria; order Sphingomonadales; family Sphingomonadaceae; genus Novosphingobium. The sequence continues at coordinate 38,248 of CAZKAX010000018.1, forward strand.
GCCGCAGCGATGTTCCTGGTCGCGCCCCGCGCGCGGGCGATGGATGCGCGGCTGCTGGCGCTGTTCGCCACCATGCTGGTGGCCGTGTCGCAGGCCGGCTCCGCTTTCGCGAGCGACTATGCTTTGCTGTTTCTGGGCCGGATCGGCACCGGGTTCGGCTTCGGGATGATGAACAGCGCGGTCAATCTGGCGGCAGGCCGGGCAGACCATCCTGCGCGCTGGATCTCGCTGGGGATTGCGTTCCAGACCGTGCTCTATTCGATGATCGCGATCGCCGTCCCGCGGATCGGCGTGGCGCATGGGGTGGCGGGGATGTTCCTGGCGCTGGCCGGGCTGACCGTGGCGCTGGGCCTGATGACCCTGCTGCTGCCGGGGGGCAGGGACGCCGCGCCCGCAGACCCGGGCGCGCCTGCCAATCGCCCGATCGGCACGGCAGGGCTACGGATCATCGCGGCGATGGCGCTGTTTGCGTTCGGATCGCTGGCGATCTGGCCGTTTATCGAGCGCACCGCCCATGCGATCGGCATCCCGGCAACCCAGTTCGGGATCTACCAGAGCATGGCCGTGCTGGCGAGCGCGCTGGGCAATGCCGGCCTGGCGCTGATCATCAACCGCTTGCCGCGCTTCTGGCCGCTGGCCGCGGCGCTGGGCACCTGCGGGCTGACCTGCGCGCTGCTGACCACGGTGCAGGGCGAAGTGGCCTTCGCTGCCGCTTTCATAGGCTTCATGGTCAGTTGGTTCCTGACCTATCCGCTGCTGCTCGGGCTGACCTATGCCCACGATGACAGCGGGCGACTGGCGGTAATGACCACCGGGTCGTGGCTGCTGGCGCAAAGCGTCGGCTCGCTCGCGGCCGGGGGTATTGCCCAGCTGTTTGGCAGCTACACCCTGATCGGCCCGTTCGGCGGGGCGATCTGCCTGCTGGCGATCCTTGCCGCCATGCCCGTGGCGCGGCAGCTGGACGGCCACTGATGGCGGTTGCGGACCTGCCGCAAGCTGGTGCAAGATCGACATTCGGGATGATGAAGAAGGGACGGGGATGCCAGTTGAAGCAGATGATACGGGGCTGATCGGCGGCCATCCCAAGGGCCTCTACATCCTGGCGTTTACCGAGCTGTGGGAGCGGTTTTCGTTCTACGGAATGTCTGCGCTGCTGACCCTGTACATGGTCAAGGAGCTGCTGCTGCCGGGCCATGTCGAAGGGGTGATCGGGCTTGCCGCGGTGCGCGGCCTGTTCGAATTTCGCGGGCCGATGTCGGACCTGGCGTTCGCTTCGATCGTCTATGGCTGGTACGCCGGGCTGGTCTATTTCACCCCGATCCTGGGCGGATGGGTGGCCGACCGGGTGCTGGGGGCAAAGCGCACCGTCATGATCGGCGTACTGCTGATGAGCGCGGGCCATCTTGCCATGTCGTTCTATTCGACTTTCCTGATCGCCCTGCTGCTGCTGATCCTGGGATCGGGGTTCCTGAAAGGCAACATTTCCGCACAAGTTGGCACGCTCTATCCGCGCGAGGCGGAATCGCTGCGGGCGCGGGGCTTCACGATCTTTTCCACCGGGATCAACATCGGCGCGGCCACCGGCCCGCTGGCGACCGGGCTGGCGGCGGCGCTCTATGGCTGGCACGCGGGTTTTGCGCTGGCGGCAGGGCTGATGCTGGTTGCGCTTGTGACCTATGCGTTCGGCCAGCGCTATCTGCCCGAACAGCGCCCCGTGGCGCGTGAGCGGGTCAAGGCACCGCCGTTGACCCCGGCCGAGCGGCGGCAGGTGTGGTTCCTGCTGGCCGTGGTCGCGCTGACCATCCCGGCGGAAATCGCCTATCCGATGGTCTGGAGCATCGGGATCCTGTGGGTGGACCAGCATGTCAATCTGGCGACCGGGCTGGGGCTGGTCCCGTCAAGCTGGTTCGCCTCGGCGGATTCGATCGGGGCGATCCTGGTCGCCCCCTTGCTGATCGCGTTCTGGAGCCGTCAGGCCCGCAGCGGCAGCGAACCGAGCAGCGTCACCAAGATCGGGATTGGCGCAGGGCTGGTCGGTCTGGCGGCGCTGATGTTCGCGTTCGGCAGCCTCGATGCAACCGCCCCCGGCAGCGTCGGGATCGGCTGGGCGCTGGGCGGGTATCTGCTGATGGGGCTGGCCTGGATGTATTACTGGCCCACGACGCTCGCTCTGGTCAGCAAATCCGCGCCGCCCGCGGTTACTTCAACCCTGATGGGCGTGGCGTTCCTTTCGCCGTTCATCGGCCATACCCTGATGGGCTGGGTCGGCAGTTCCTATGACAAGCTCAGCCCGTCGGCGTTCTGGACGATCGACGCCGCCATCGCGCTTGCCGGGGCAGTGGTGATCCTGACCTTGCGCAAGTGGCTGATGCGGGGGCTCGAAACCTCAACCGCTCAGTAATTGGCGTCGGGCATCTGGCCCTTGCGCTTGGTGATACAGGCGCGCAGCTCCTCGTCCACGCCGGGATCGAGCGGGGGGTCTTCGTGTTCGGCCAGTGCCTTCTTCCAGGCCGCATTGGCACGCTGCTGGATGTCCTGGCTGCCTTCGCTTTCCCACTGTTCCCAGCTGGCATAGTCGGCCAGCGGCGAACGATAGAACGCGGTTTCGAAATTGGCCTGGGTATGGGCGCAGCCGAAGAAGTGCTTGCCCGGCCCAACCTCGCGGATTGCGTCCATCGCCTGGCCGTTTTCGGTCAGGTCATAACCGCCCAGCAGCTTGTGCATCATGCCCAGCTGGTCGCAGTCCATCATGAACTTTTC
>CAZKAX010000019.1:0-40575 GCA_964550775.1 uncultured Novosphingobium sp.
CGCCCGCGATCTGGGCATGGACGTCTCGGGCTTTCTGATGATGAGCCACATGATCGAGCCTGAACAGCTGGCCAGCCAAGCCCTGCTGATGGAAAGCTACGGCGCGCATTGCGTCTATGTCACCGACTCTGGCGGCGCGCTCGACATGGACGGGGTGCGGGCGCGGTTTGAGGCCTATGACCGGGTGCTCAAACCCGAAACCCAGCGCGGGATGCACGCGCACCACAACCTCTCGCTCGGCGTGGCCAACAGCATCGTCGCGGCGCAGTGCGGTGCGGTGCGGATCGACGCTTCGCTCACTGGCATGGGCGCGGGCGCGGGCAATGCTCCGCTCGAAGTGTTCGTCGCTGCTGCCGACCGCAAGGGCTGGAACCACGGCTGCGACGTCAACCTGCTGATGGACGCCGCCGAAGACCTTGTCCGGCCGCTGCAGGACCGCCCCGTGCGAGTCGACCGCGAAACGCTGAGCCTTGGCTATGCCGGGGTCTATTCCAGCTTCCTGCGCCACGCCGAAAAGGCCGCCGAAACCTATGGCCTCGATACCCGCGCGATCCTGGTCGAACTGGGCCGCCGCAAGATGGTCGGCGGGCAGGAAGACATGATTGTCGACGTCGCGCTTGATATTCTGAAGGCCAGGAACGCGTGAAACATGGAGCTCGTCATTGCGAACGTAGCGAAGCAATCCAGAGCCGCATAAACCGCCCTGGATTGCCTCGCTACGCTCGCAATGACGAACCAGGGAGTTGGAATTCATGACCGAAGTCTCGCTGCACAAGCCCTTCCCCGCCAGCGCGGTGAAGGCCTGGGATTACAGCTGCGACGTGGCCGTGATCGGGTTCGGTGCGGCGGGAGCCTGCGCGGCGATTGAGGCTGCCGATGCTGGCTCGAAAGTAATCCTGTTCGAACGCAATTCCGGCAGCGGTGGGGCATCGGGCTTGTCGGGCGGCGAAATCTATATCGGCGGGGGCGGCGGCACCGATGTGCAGCGCGCGGCGGGGTTTGAGGATTCGACCGAGGACTTCGCCCAATACCTGAAGATGGCAGGCGGCCCCTGCGCGGACGAAGCCAAGTGCGATCTCTATGCTGCCGAGGCATTGAACCACTTCGCCTGGCTGAAAGCACAGGGCGTGCCCTATCGCGGCAATTACCTGCCCGGCAAGCATATCGAGCCGACCGACGACAGCACCCTGATCTGGTCCGGCAGCGAAGCCGCCGCGCCGTTCTGCGATGCAGCCAAACCCGCCCCGCGCGGCCACGTGATCCAGCACATGGGCTGGGGCGGCGGGCGGCCTTTGGTGGACATTCTGGAAGCCAGCGCCAAGGCCAAGGGCGTCGAGGTGGTGGTCGATGCCCGGGCCGTATCGCTGGTGGAGCACCATGGCCGGATCGTCGGCGCAGTGGTGCGGATCGACAACATCAACCGCTTCGTCAAAGCCGATAAAGGCGTGGTGCTGGCCACCGGCGGCTTCGTGTTCAACGAGGAAATGCGGCGCAAGTACTGCCCCGAAAGCTTCAAGCTCAACGATCCGATCGGCGACAAGGACGACGGCAGCGGGATCATGCTCGGCCTGGGCGCGGGCGGCGAGGCAATCCACATGGAGCAGTTCTTCACCACCTGCCCCTGGACCATGCCCGAAAGCCACGCCAACGGGGTGTTCGTCAATGTGCAGGGCCAGCGCTTCATCAATGAGGACTGCTACCACGGCCGGGTCAGCCGCTGCGCCGTGGATCAGCCGGGCGGCAAGGTCTATCTGCTGCTCGACAATGCCAATTTCGTCCAGCCGATGGACTTCGCCCGCATGACCATCGCCGGAACGGGCGACAGCTGGGAAGAGGTTGAGGGTGAATTGGACATGCCCAAGGGCACGCTCAGCGCGACCATGGCGTTCTACAACGCCCACGCCAGGGAAGGCCGCGATCCGCTGTTCGGCAAGCGTGAGCCGATCCTGAAGCCGCTGGATCAGGGGCCGTTCGTGGCGCTCGAACTCAATTTCGAGACCAGCTATTTCAGCTTCTTCACCCTCGGCGGGCTGCGCACCAGCACCCGCGCCGAGGTGCTGGACCGCGCCGGACATCCGGTGCCGGGGCTCTATGCCGCCGGACGCTGCACCAGCGGGCTGCCCGCCTGGGGGCACGGCTATTCATCGGGCATGAGCCTGGCCGATTGCACCTTCTTCGGGCGGCAGGCTGGCCGCACGGCTGCACAAGGGTAACTGGATGACCACTCAGCTCGATCCGCAGACCCTGATGGAACAGGCCAAGACCGAGACCGGGCTGACTGATTTCGGCGATCCGTGGTTCGTGTCCCCGCTCACCAAACTGATTGCAGAGGTCAACGCCCACGCGGGCCTCGCCTCGCCGGAAAGCTCAGCCGGGGTCCGCATCCAGTCGGCGCTCAGCGACCGGCTCAAGCTGGTGCAATACTTCAAGGACCACCCCGAAGCCGCTGACGAACAAGTACAACTCGCCTGCGCGATCATCGGCCTGCCGCGCACCGGATCGACCATGGTCCACCGCCTGCTCTCCACCGTCCCGCGCCTGACCGCGCTGTGGTGGTGGGAAACCGCCTTCCCGCTGCCCTTCCCCGGCGAAGCCGCAAACGATCCGACGCCCCGTCAGGAAGCCGCGAAGCAGATGGTCGACTGGCTGCTGAGCGAATGGCCGGATTTCGAATCGATCGACCCGATGGACGCCATGGCGGTGAACGAGGAGGTCGTGCTGCTCGACCGCACGTTCCTCTCCACCACCTATGACTCCATGATGCCGATCCACGAATACGGTTACTGGCAGGCCGATCAGGATCACGAACCCGCATTCCGCGATCTCTATCGCTTCATGCAGGCGATCCAGCACCAGCGCGTGGCGCAGGGCGAGGCGCGGCGGCCATGGGTGTTCAAAACCCCGCACCACCTGATGGGCGGGATCGGCGGCCTGCTGGCGGTCTGGCCGCAGGTCAAGCTGGTGATGACCCACCGCCACGTCGGGCAGGTGGTGCCCAGCTATTGCTCAATGTGCGCTTCGCTCAGCATCAACAGCTCCACCACTTACGCCAAGGAAACCGAGGGCGCACACTGGTCGCGCCGGTTCCGCGTCGGGCTGGAACGGCTGGAAGCGCTGCGCCAGACCCTGCCTGCCGGACAGGTGATCGATGTGCGCTATGAAGACACGGTCAGCGATCCCGTTGGCACGGCCGAACGCGTGCTCGGCCTGCTTGGCCTTGCCAGCGATGCAGACACCCGCGCCGCATTGGAAGCCTGCGTAGCCGACAATGCCCGCGACATGCGCCCGCGCCACAAATACAGCGCCGCCGACTTTGGCCTTACGCCGGAAGGCATCGCGGCGGACTTTGCCTTTTACCACGAGAAATACCTGACAACATAAGCGAGGAGAGCGCGCCATGATCCTGAAAGACAAGGTCGTCATCATCACCGGCGCAGGCCCCGGCATGGGCCAGGCGATGTGCCGCGGGGCGGCGGTGGAAGGGGCGAAAGTGGTCGTGTCGGCGCGCTCGGTCGATGCGATCAACGCGCTGGCGGGGGAAATCACCGCGGCGGGGGGCGAGGCGATTGCCGTGCCCTGCGATGTCGCGAGCACTGATCAGTGCCACGCGCTGGCCGCAGCGGCGATTGCCAAATGGGGCCGGATCGACGGCATGGTCCACTCGGCCTATTACCACCCCGACTGGGGCAGCATCATCGATCATTCGATCGATCAGGTGCTCATGGCGCTCGATGTGATCGCGGTGGGCGGGCTGCGCATGGCCAAGGCGGTGGTGCCGCAGATGAAGGCGCAAGGCTCCGGCTCGATCGTCAATATCTCGACCCTCGCCACGCGCAAGCCGATGCCCGGTGAAGGCGGCTATGCCATGGCCAAGGGCGCGATCAATCAGCTGACCCGCCAGCTGGCAGTCGAACTCGCCGGCACCGGCATCCGCGCCAACACCGCGCTGATGGGCTGGATGGACGGCGTGCCGCTCGACCAGTTCTTTGCCTCGCAAGGCGAAGCGGGCGAAGCATTCCGCAAACAGCGCGCGAGCGAGGTTCCGGTGGGCCACATCCCACCCGACAAGGACTGCGCCAAGGCGGTCTATTTCCTGCTGTCCGACTATGCCAGCGAAGTGACCGGAGCGATGCTAGATGTGAACGGCGGCGATTGGGTCGCGGCGTGACCGCCGACCCAGCCCAGGCCTGGCGCGATTACTGCGCCAAATTGGCCGATGCTGGCGCGATCATTCTCGCCGAGGACGTTCCCGCCGATCCACTGATCCGCACCGAGGGCTTCCGCTACCTCGCCCGGCTCAGCAAACTGGCGCTGGAACAGTATGTCGAGGCCAGCGATCCGGACTTCCCGTTCTTCTACCAGCTCAGCCACGAAACCGGAAAGATCGGCGCGGACAACCCCGACAACGCATACTGGAACGCCTCGATTTCGGGCAGCAACGATTACCGCATCACCGGCAAGCGCGGGTCGATGTTCTATTTTTCGATCGTCGCCAATGCCATGCGCTATCACATCGATGGCAGCGCCCACGCCACCGGCAGTCTGATGGCCGACGAGATCGAATGGGGCCCGGACGGCGAGGTGGAAATCATCGCCAGCTGCAATCCCCAACCGGGCAAGAACTGGCTCAAGCTGGAACCGGACGCCAGCGTGATCATCATACGCCAGTCGGCGCTGGACCGCACGAGCGAGCGCGGCGGCGAGTTTCAGATCGAACGGATCGGCGGCCCGCCCGTCCCTGCCCCGCTCAGCGCCGAACGCTTAGCTACAGGCCTTGCCGCTTCGGCACAGTTCGTGAACGGCGTGGCGCAAACCTTTGCTGACTGGACCCGGCTGTTCCGGCAGCACCCCAACGCGTTTCCCGACATCGATCAGTCGATGTTCCAGAAAGGCGGCGGGGCCAAGGACATCTATTACGCCCACGCCTATTGGCGGCTCGCCCCCGATGAAGCCTGGGTAATCGAGGTGACCCCGCCGGACTGCTATTACTGGAATTTCCAGCTCGACAACTGGTGGATGGAAAGCCTCGATTACCGGTTCCGGCAGATCACAGTGAACAAGCAATCGGCGCGGCTGGAGCCGGACGGTTCGGTGCGAATTGTGTGCGCGGCGCGTGATCCGGGGGTCGGGAACTGGATCGACACCTGCGATCATTCCGAGGGTACCGCCCTGCTGCGCTGGGCCGGAGCGAGCGAGCATCCGTTGCCGAGAGCGCGGGTGGTGAAGCTGGCGGATTTAGAGAAAACGAAATGACCTCAAACACTTCGTCATTGCGAGCGTAGCGAAGCAATCCAGAGCGGTTTGCGCGGCTCTGGATTGCTTCGTCGCTACGCTCCTCGCAATGACGAGCGTCCTTTGGCAGAATGAAGCGATTGCGGGAGAATGACCATGCTCGACTGGATGAAACAGGCAAAGACCCTCGCCGAAGACCCGGTGATGGGTTTCGATCCCGACGCCGTCACCCGCAGCGAAACGGTGGAGATCGAGGCCCCCGCCAGCGTGGTCTGGCAGGTGCTGACCGATCTGCCGCGCTACAACGAATGGAACCCGTTCTGCATCCGCGCCGTCTCCACACTGGAAATGGGCGCGGCCGTAGAGATGACGCTGATCAACTATGCCACCGCGGGCGGACCGACCGTGCCCAACCTGGAGTACATCTGCGGGTTTGAGCCCGAAAAGCTGCTCAGCTGGGAATTCCCCAACCTCGATTTCTGGCCCTACCCCGCGCGGCGCGATCAGGTGATCGAGGCGACGGGGCCGGCCAGCTGCCGCTACTACAGCACCGATGCGTTCCTGGGCGCGAACGGCATCCACGTGTTCCGCTTTGCCGGACCGTGGATCAAGCGCGCGTTCGATGACAGCGGCCTCGCGCTCAAAGCCCGCGCCGAAGCGCTGCATGCCGCCGCTTGAAGCCCGCCTGCAAGCCCTGGAAGACCGCGAGGCGATCCGCGATCTGATCGCCAGCTATGGCCCGCTGGCCGACAGCGGCGATGCGGACGGGGTGGCGGATTTGTGGGCCGAGAACGGCCGCTACGCCGTGCAGGGCTTTGCCGAGGCCGCGGGGCGCGAGGCGATTGCCGGGCTGATGTCCGGCCCGGTCCATCAGCAACTGCTGGCACAGGGCTGCGCCCATCTGCTCAGCCCGGTGGCGATTGATCTGAATGGCGATATGGCCACCGCGCGCGGCCATTCGGTGGTGCTGCGCTGGACCGGGCAGGCGTTTGAAGTCCACCGCGTATCCGCCAACCGCTGGCACCTGGCGCGCGGCGCACAGGGCTGGCAGGTGACGCGCCGCGAAAATGCCCTGCTGCAGGGTGACGCAGCGGCGCGGGCGTTGCTGGGCAGGTAGCATTTCCCGGCCAATCAACACTTTCCGCGCGACACGGGCCCAACCGCGTGTCATCCTGACACCATGGATGGGGAGAGAAAGACAACGCTGGCGGTTGTCGCGTTGATCGTATTCATCGATTCGCTGGGGGTGGGATTGATCCTGCCGGTCATGCCGCATCTGATCGGAGAGATCACGCATTCCGGGCTGGGGCAGGCCGCGCAGTTCGGCGGGCTGCTGCTGTTCAGCTATGCCGCGATGCAGTTCCTGTTCGCGCCGGTGATTGGCGGGCTGAGCGACCGGTTCGGGCGACGGCCGGTATTGCTGATCACGCTGTTCCTGCTGGGGATCGACTATCTGGTGATGGCCCTGGCGCCCACTTTGGGCTGGCTGTTTGCCGGGCGGCTGCTGTCCGGCGTGATGGGGGCAACCTGGGCGGCGGCGAACAGCTGCGTGGCCGATATGATCGATGGCGATGATCGCGGCGGCGCCTTTGGGATGCTGGGCGGCGCGGGGGCGGCGGGGTTCCTGCTGGGGCCGGTGATAGGCGGGCTGACGGGCGAATATGGCACGCGCGTGCCGTTCCTGTGCGCCGGCGCGCTGGCGTTGATCGGATCGGTCCTGGGCCTGTTCCTGCTGAAGGAAACGCTGCCGCCCGATCGCCGCCGCCAATTTGACCTGCGCCGGGCCAATCCGCTCGGCTCGATCCTGCAGATGGCGCGCACGCCGTTCGTGCTGAACTGCCTGGTGGTGATTTTCTTCATGCAGCTGTCCGCCCAGGCGCAGTTTTCGATCTGGGCCTATTGGGGCGAATTGCAGTTTGGCTGGACCCCGGCGATCAGCGGGCTGACCGTTGCGCTGTACGGCTTTATGCTGGGCCTGTTTCAGGCCGTGCTGACCGGCAAGGCAATCGCGCGGTACGGCGCGGTGCAAACGGCGCGCTGGTCATTGCTGCTTGGGCTGCCATCCTATGCGCTGCTGGCATTTGCCGGATCAACCGCGGCGGTACTGGCGGCGATTGTGGTCGGCGCGGCGACGGGCATGACTTTCCCGGCGTTGCAGGCGCTGATGACCGCGCGGATCCAGCGCGATGCGCAAGGCGAACTGCAAGGTGCGATTGCCAGCACAGTCAGCCTGACGTCGATCATCGGGCCGGTCTTGATGACCCAGATCTTCGCGCACTTTTCCGATGCGAGCGGGCTCTATTTGCCGGGTGCCCCCTATTTGCTGTCGCTGGTGTTGCTGGGGCTGGGGATCGCACTGTTGTGGCGCAACCTGCGGGGGTTGACGGGATAGACCCCGCCCACACTTGCGCCCGCGCCCGCTTCGCGTCACCATCGCGGTCATGCTGCGCACCCTCCCCCTGATCGCCCTGTTCCTGGCCGTCCCGGCCTTGGCCGATCCGGTCTATGTCCATGCCGGACGGCTGATCGATCCCGAAACCGGGCAAGTGCTGACCGACCGGATGCTGCGAGTGGAAGCGGGCAAGGTTGCCGCCGTAACCCCCTGGGCCCCGCCCCCGTCCGGGGCGGAAGTGGTGGACTGGTCAGCCTATACCGTGCTGCCCGGGCTGATCGACATGCATGTCCACCTCGCCGATGTGGAGCAGAGCGCCAATGTGGCCGAGCCTTTGCTCCACAGCGAGGCCGACATCGCGCTGCGCGGCGCGGGCCATGCGCGCAAGACCTTGCTGGCGGGGTTCACCACGGTTCACGATGTCGGGTCTTACCGCGCCTTTGCCAATGTCGCATTGCGCGATGCGGTGGATCGCGGGGACGTGCCGGGTCCGCGGATCGCGGCGGTCGGGGCCTATGTCACCGTGCCGGGCGGCGGGGGCGAAGTGACCGGGCTGTCCCCTGACGTTACCCTGCCCGCCAGCTTCCGCGCCGGGGTGGCGAGCGGCCCGGCGGACGTGACGCAGAAGGTCAACTACCTGCTGCAGAACGGGGCGGATTCGATCAAGCTGATCGCGACCGGCGCGGTGCTCGCCCAGGGCACCGAACCCGGCGCGCAGGAAATGAGCGAGGAGGAAATCCGCGCCGCCGTGCAGGCCGCCGCCGCGCGCGGCTCATGGGTTACCGCCCATGCCCACGGCGCAGGCGGGATCAAGGCCGCGCTGCGCGGCGGGGTGCGCGGGATCGAACATGCCAGCCTGATCGACGATGAAGGCATCCAGCTCGCCAAGGCCAAAGGCGCCTACCTTTCGATGGACATCTACAACGGCGATTTCATTGCCGAAGTGGGCAAGCGCGACGGCTGGCCGGCCGACATCCTGCGCAAGAACGACGATACCACCGAAGCCCAACGCCAGGGCTTTGCCAAAGCGGTCAAGGCCGGGGTCAGGATCGCCTTTGGCACCGACGCCGGGGTCTATCCCCACGGGTTCAACGCGCGGCAGTTCAAGTACATGGTGCGTTACGGGATGACGCCGATGCAGGCGATCCAGTCTGCCACCACGGTCGCCGCGCAGATGCTGGGCTGGAACCGGCAGGTCGGCGCGCTCTCACCCGGCCACTGGGCCGATATGATCGCGGTGCGGGCCGATCCGCTGGCAGACATCACCGCGCTGGAACAGGTCGATCACGTGATGAAGGGCGGCGTGGTGGTAAAATAGCGCGCCGTTCAGCTGCCGCCCGGCACGATCGAGCTTTCCGAACTGCCATAGCTGCAGTCCGCCCGGTCCGGATGCGCGGCGCTGCGTTTGACGAAGAAATAGACGTCATGGTGGAAATCGGCGAACAGCCGGTCGCCGCGTATCTCGCACTTGCCGCGATAGGCAACCGGCTGACCATTCATCGTTCCGACCAGCTCTGCCGTGTGGGTGGTGGCCCGCAGGGTGATCCGTCCATCAAAGGTGCCGCCCGATCGCGGGTGACGGCCGCTGGCTTCGATCACGACGATGGTCGGCCCGAAGGTCTGAAACTCGCCCCCGCCTTCGACATCGCGGTCAAAGGTGAACTTCAGGCCGGAAACCGTGCCCGTGCCGAAGAATTTGGGGAAGAAAATCGGATCGCCGGCCACCTTGGTCTTGGCCTTGGCCTCAGCCTTGGGTTTGGTGGCGGGTTTCGGGGTGCCTGCGGGCTTGGTCATTTTACCTCTCCGGCCTGTGTCACGCAGCGGGCAGACTGCGGCTTTGGCCGGGCGGCGCAAGTGTGCAATTTACCAGTAGGACAGGTCACCGCCGCGGCATAGCCTTGCGGGTTTGATCTGCCAGCCGGGTCCCGCGCGGGCCTACATCCCCGGCAGCTTGAACCCCGGCGGCAGGCCCATGCCCTGCTGCATCCGGGCCATTTCCTGACCCGCCACGTCATCCGCCTTGGCGCGGGCATCGTTGAAGGCGGCGGCGATCAGGTCTTCGAGGATGCCCTTGTCGGCCGGTACCAGCAGGCTGTCATCGATTGCCACGCCCACGATCCGCCCCTTGGCGGTGGCGCGGATGGTGACGAGGCCGCCGCCGGCCTTGCCCTCAACCTCGATCCCGTCGAGCTTGGACTGGCTTTCGGTCATCTGCTTCTGGATGGTCTCGGCGGCAGCCTGGGCGGCCTTGATCATCTCTTCCATCGACTTCACGCGCGGTTTCTCCAGCTTTGGCCATCGCGCCCGCTAAGCTGGGCTTCGGCCTGTTCATCAAGCAGTTCGGCCCCCGGAAAGGCCGCAAAAGTGGCTTCGACCAAGGGCGAGCGGAGCAGCGCGGCCTTGGCCTCGCTTTTCGCTGCCTCAGCCTCTTCACGCAGGGTCGGGCGGCCATCGCCCTCGCCGCGGGTAACCTGCCAGCGTTCGCCCGTGGCGCGCAGCAGGGCATCGCGCAGTTCCGCACCCATATCGCCGGTATAGCCGGGGGCCTGGGCATAGAACAGCTCGCCGGGCCTCAGATCGATCACCCGCACCCAATCGTGCATCACTTGCGCCACGCGCAGCTGGCCGGATTGATCGACCCGTTCGATCAGCGCCTTCCAGTCCTGCGCCAGTGGCGGCGGAGCGGCGGCGGTGGGGGCGGCAGGCGCGGCCCCGCCCGCCGGTGCGGCAAAGGCTGCCCCGCCCTGCGCCGCGAGATCCTCCAGCTTCTTCACCAAAGCGCCGGGATCGGGCATGTCGGCAGCGTGGAGCACCCGCAGCAGCGCCATCTTGGCTGCCACCAGCGGATCGGGCGCGCTGCGCACTTCGTCGTGACCCTTGAGCAGCAATTGCCACAGCCGGTGGAGCTGGCCGGGGGTCAGCCCCTTGGCCCAGTCTTCGATTGCGGCCTTTTCCTCGGGCGCGATCGCGCTGTCATCGCCTTTGCCCAGCTGGGCGACGGTGACCCGGTGGGTCAGCTCCATCGCCCCGCGCAGCAGCGCGAGCGGTTCGACCCCCAGCGCGAACTGGTGGTCGATCAATTCCAGCAGCTCCGCCCCGTCCCCGCCCAGCACGGCGGCGAACAGGCGGCGCTGGACCGACTTGTCCGCCAGTCCCAGCATCTCGCGCACTTGCGCCGCCGAAACCCGGCCATCGCCGCCAAGATCGGCATGGGCAATCGCCTGATCGAGGATCGACAGGCCATCGCGCACCGAACCTTCGGCAGCCGCCGCAATCATCCCCAGCGCCTCCGGCTCTGCCGTGACGCCTTCCTTTTCGCAGATCGAAGCGAAGTGATCCGACAGCAGCGTCGCCGGAATCCGCCGCAGGTCAAACCGCTGGCAGCGGCTCAGCACCGTCACCGGCAGCTTATCCACCTCGGTCGTCGCGAACAGGAACTTCACATGCGCGGGCGGTTCCTCAAGGGTCTTGAGCAAGGCATTGAAAGCATTGCGCGACAGCATGTGAACTTCGTCGATGATGTAGATCTTGTAGCGCGCCGATACGGCGGCATAGCGCACCGCCTCGATAATCTCGCGCACGTCGTCCACGCCGGTATGGCTGGCGGCGTCCATTTCGATCACGTCGATATGGCGCCCCTCGGCAATCGCGCGGCACGGTTCGCACTGGCCGCAGGGATCGATCGTCGGCCCGCCCTGCCCGTCCGGCCCGACGCAGTTGAGCGCCTTGGCGATCAGCCGCGCGGTCGAGGTTTTGCCGACCCCGCGAATCCCGGTCATCAGGAAAGCATGGGCCAGCCGATCACGCCGGATCGCGTTGGCCAGCGTCTGGACCATCGCGTCCTGCCCGATCAGTTCGGCAAAGGTCTGCGAGCGGTACTTGCGCGCCAGTACGCGGTACGGCTGGGCCGGAGCGGCGGAGACTACCGGCGGCGGCGCGGGCGCGGGCGCAGCGGGCGCAGGCTCGGGCGCGCCAAACATCGATTCCTGCCCCGCCGCCTCCAGCTCAGCCGCGCTGGGGGAGTCGTCGTCCTCGGGCTCGTCGCCAAAGATGTCGGGGGAATCGTTCATTGCCTGACAGGTTACGAGGTCGCGTCCGAAAACGCACCAGCAAAACGCAAACTCTCCCCCACCGCTCGTGCTTCGACAAGCTCAGCACGGAAGGGTTGGGCAAATTTCTGGCTGAAAGGTGAGAGCCGGCCGACCCGCCGCTATTCCGTTGTGGCTGCTTCCTTCCGGACCTGACCAGGTTGGCGGAGGCAAACGTCCGACCGACTCCCGGCGGCGCATATGGCGGTGCTGTCGCGTTTGCGCAAGTCTGTTGGCAGCGAATCAGTCTATCCAACCCCTCGACTCGTCTTTCAGGCGATTCATCCAGCCCTTCCCTACCCGGGGATGGGTGAGGCGGGCGTCGCCGGTTGCTTCACAGCGCGACCCAGGCAACCGACGCGCCCGCCTCTTTCTCGCTCTCAGTCCAGCTTGAGCCGCCGCAGTTCGCCGTCCAGCGCGGCGTTGATCCGGTGATTGGCCGCAGCGCGCTGTGCCATATCGCGATGCAGCGAACCGAACATGGCCAGGCCTGCCTGACACAATTTCCTGCCATCCTTGGCCGCTTCGGCTTCGATCATCAGATTGATCGAACCCAGCGATTCTTCCAGTTCATCCACACCCGGTGGCGGCTCACTCAGGTTCCAGATCTGCTCCATGCTGAGCCCGCCTGCGGTGCGCAGCTTCCATTCCAGCCAGGTCTTCAGACGGCTTTCAAACTCTTCCTGATCTCCCACCGGATCGCGCAAATCAAAATGGCGTTCGAGCAGGGGGCCGATTTCGCGGGAAGATTTGGTACTGGAAAAGGCCGCGACCAGATCAGGCCGCGCGCAGATCGCCGGGTCCGGCAAAGTGAATGGAGCCACCGGTGCGGCTGGCGGAACCGGACGCGGGCTGCCCGGCAGCAGATCCCCATCGCGTTCGCGCGCATCGATTTCCATCAGGGCCAGATCGGCGCAACGCAGCATCTGGATTCCCGAGGTATCGTATTCGATGACCAGAGTGCGGTTGCCCACAGTCTTTTCGACCATCGTCTGGTCCATCGCCGAGGATGATTTGAGCTTGCGATGATCCACCGCACGCCAGCCAGCGGCCAGCAGAGCCGTGTCCACAGTTTCGCGCCACGCTCGATTGATCGCGTCGTCCGGGCTCGGCTTGCGCCATTCGACCGCGTAAAGCTGATCCGACCAGGCGGTAAACTGCGCCTCCCCCTCACCCAGCGGGCCGTCACCGTCCAAAGCGCGCAAGGCCGCCCCATCCTGCCCCTTGCGCTCCACGCCAAAGGTCAGCCCCGCCGGGCCGCCCACCGGGCAGAGAGTGGCAATGTCTGGCACAGCCGGGGCCGGATTGGCCATTACGGCCTGGGGCATCGCAGCTCCGGCCAGAACCAGCGCCGCCAAAGCGGTCCGCATCACCTTACCGGAAATTGTCAGCGTAGCTTTGCAGCTTCAACCGGCGCGGGGGCACCCCGTGCAGTTCGGCGGCGATGCCGTATTTATCGGCATAGGCCTGCGCGGCCTCAGCCGAATCGAACTTCAGCGTGACCTGGCTCTGCGTGTCGCCCGATCCGGTCCAGCCCATCAACGGATCCGCCGTGCGCGCCTCTGACGGCGCGAATTCAAGGATCCACTGGCCAAGCAGGGCCTTGCCGGACTGCATGGCGTTCTTCGGGCGCTGATAGATACGTGCGGTCATGGCCCGCGCTTTCGGGCGAATCGGCGCGGGAATCAAGAGGCGTTGTGCGCTTGTGCCCTGCCTGCTGGTGCGGCGATGCCGGGATAGTTCGCGCAGTTCGTCCACCTCCGCGGACGTTCTGGCACATGATCGATCAGATTAGTTCACGCAAAGGCGCAAAGGAAGAAAGGGAGGCGCGAAGATGTTGCTCCGCGCCGGAGGCGCCGCTTACACTCCCGACCATCCGTTTCGCGCGGTGCTGGAGAAGAAATGCGGCTGCGCCTCCGGCGCTACCCCTCTGCGCCTCTTTTCTTCCTCTGCGCCTCTGCGCGAACCATTCAAACCTTACAGTCCGCTCACCCCCGCGATCGTTCAAACGCATTCTTGGTCTTCAGACTGGGATCCTCAGTCCACGGTTCATCCGGCCAGCGGTGTTTGGGATAGCGGCCCTTCATGTCCTTCACCACATCGCGCCACGATCCGCGCCAGAAGCCCGGCAGATCGCGTGTGGTCTGGAGCGGTTTGCCGCCCGGGTCGGTCAGTTTGAGCAGCAGCGGCTGCGGGGGCTGGCCGAACAGCGGCTGGCGATCGAGCCCGAACAGCGCCTGGACGCGCAGCTCCACCGATGGCCCGCCCGGATCGTCATAATCGATGGCGTGGGTGGTGCCGGCCGGGCTGGTGAACTGCGCCGGGGCCAGCTTGTCGAGCTGGGCCTGTGCGGCATAGTCCAGCCGCGCGCGCAGGGCATTGTGGAGCTTGCCGGGGAGCACGGCATCCAGCCGCCGATCGAGCAAGGGGGACAGCCAATGTTCCAGATCGGCCAGCAACGATTCCTCACCCAGCGCCTCTACCCCGGCAAAACGGGCGCGGCGCAGCAGGTCCAGACTGGCCGGGGACAGCGGCACCATGGCCAGCCCATCGGCCCGCACCCGTTCGCACAGGAACGCGCGCAGCGCCGCGGGATCGGGCGCGGGATCGGGGCCGCGGCTGAGCGTGACCGCGCCCAGGCGGCTTTCCAGCAAGGCTTCGACCCGTTTGTCTTCCGCCACCCAGCGCAATGTGGAGCGGCGTTCGATCCGGTGGGCGAGCCAGCGGGTCACTTCGCCTTCATCCAGCGCAATGCCCCCGGTAATCCGCGCGCCTTTGGCCTCACCTTGCGCTTCGCCGACGGCGAGCCATTCGGCGCGGGCGAGCGGGCTGGCAGGATCGAGCCGCAGTCCGCGCCCACCGGCGGCCAGCCATTCCTCACCCGATGCCGAGCGGCGGCGCGCAAGGTTGTCGGGAAAGCCTTCTGCAAGGAGGATGGCGAGCGGGGGATGGTCGGCGTCGAGCCGCTGCACCAGTCCGCCAGCGCCCCGCGCCCACCGCTCGGCCAATTTGCGCGAAGCGTCCGCCCGCGCCGAGCGATCCGAATTCCACCGATCGAGCCGCGCCGCCAGATCGTCTCCGCGTCCGCCCAGCCCGCGTTCCTGCAGCAGCAGCGCCAACCTTGCTGCATCGCGCTCTGCCCCATGCTGCGCAGCATAAAGCAGCATGTGCGCCAGCCGGGGCTCCATCGGCAGCTGCGCCATGGCGCGGCCGTGGTGGGTAATCCGGCCCGCCGCATCAAGCCCGCCGAGCGACTGCAGCAGCGCCTTTGCTGCACCCAATGCTGCAGCGGGCGGCGGATCGAGCCAGGGCATGGCGGCGGGATCGCCCGCGCCCCAGCCGGCCAGAGTCAGCAGCAGCGGGGCGAGGTCCGATGTCAGCATTTCCGGCGGATCGAAGGCCGGGCGGCCGGGATGCGCGGCCTCTTCCCACAGGCGATAGGCCGTGCCCGGCCCCTGCCGTGCGGCGCGGCCCGCGCGCTGGGCGGCGGCGGCTTGCGACGCGCGATGGGTGACCAGCCGGGTGACCCCGGCGGCCTTGTCGAACTCCGCGCGGCGTGACAGCCCGGCATCGACCACCACCGCCACGCCATCGAGCGTAAGCGAGGTTTCGGCAATCGCCGTGGCGAGCACGATCCGGCGGCGGCCATCGGGATCACGCCGGATCGCGGCGCGCTGGGCCTGGGGTTCGCATTGTCCGTGGAGCGGCAGGACCAATGCGGCGGGCAGCTTGTCCGCCAGCCGTTCGCGCACACGCTCGATCTCGCCCACCCCGGGCAGGAAAGCCAGCACATCGCCCTGTTCCTCGCGCCAGGCGGTCAGGACCGCGCTGGTCATCGCGTCCTCGATCCTCAGGTCGGGCCGCGCGCCCAGCCAGCGGAGCGTCAGCGGGTGGGCCTTGCCCGCGCTTTCGATCACGGGAGCATCGCCCAGCAGGCTGGCAAAGCGGGTGCCGTCGATCGTCGCGCTCATCACCACCAGCCGCAGATCGGGGCGCAGCACTTGCTGGCTTTCGATCGCGAGCGCGAGGCCCAGATCGCTGTCGAGATGGCGTTCGTGGGCTTCATCGAACAGCACGGCGCTGGTGCCCGACAGTTCGGGATCGCTGGCGATGGTCGCCACGAAAATCGCCTCGGTCATCACCAGCACGCGGGTGCGGGCGCTGCGTTTGCTGTCGAGCCGGGTCAGGTAGCCGATGCTCTCGCCCGGAGCCTCGCCCAGCAGCTGCGCCATCCGCTCCGCCGCCGCGCGCGCGGCAACCCGGCGCGGGCTGAGCACGATCACTTGCCCGCTGCACCACGGCTGATCGAGCAGCGCGGGCGCCACCGCCGTGGTCTTGCCCGCCCCCGGCGGCGCAATCAGCACCGCGCCGCTGCCCGCTCGCAGGGCGGCAAGCAGGTCTGGCAGCACGGCAAGGATCGGCAGCGGTTCGGTCACAGAGGCGGCTCTAGCCCAGGGATTGCCCCTCCGTCACGCGCTTCGCGCGTGTGGGCACAAATGGGGAGGTGGCAGCGCGCAGCGCTGGCGGAGGGGTATTGGCGCCCCCTGCCGAAAAACCATTTTCCTACATCGCGCCGGACTGTCAGACTCGCCGCCGCTCTTTGACATTGTTGGATTCGCACGGCCCCCGCGCAGGGGCAGGCAAAAAACAAACCGCGGCGCGAAAGTGCGCCGCGAGGATGTGTTTTATCAACTAACTCACAGAATATCGTTATTTTTCAATAGACGTCATTCCGGTTTGGTGCGCGAAAAAGCGCCCTCAACCGGCCAATTGACCACCATCCATCGTGAACAGCGAACCGGTGATCTTGCAAGCCTCGTCACTCGCCAGATAGGCGAACAGCCCGGCAATATGCTCCGGCTCGCACATCCCCTCGGTCAGCTTGGGCGCATTGCGCATCACCAGCGCCCAGTCGACATCCCCCGGCGGCGGCGGGGCATTGCCCATGGGCGTGTTGACGTGGCCCGGACAGATCGCATTGATCCGGATGCCCTTGCTGGCCCACTCCACCGCCAGCCCCTTGGTGATCGCCGCCACGCCATGCTTCGAAGCCGAATAGGCGATGGTATAGGCAATGCCCTGAAGCGCCGCGGTGGAGGCGGTGTTGACGATGCAGCCCTTGCTTTTGACCAGATGCGGGTAGGCCGCCTGGCACATCGCGAACACGCTGGTGGTGTTGATCTTCAGGATGCGTTCGAAATCATCCAGGGCGAAATCCTGGCTGGGGCCCCATTTGAGCATGCCCGAGACGTTGCAGACCACGTCGAGCCCATCCGCCGCCGCCGCATCGACCAGCGCCTTGCAGCTCGCAAAATCGCTGGCGTCAAACGGCTGGATCCGGGGCGCGCTGGCCATCATCGCAGCGGTTTCAGCGAGGCCCGCCGCGTTGATATCGCCAATTGTGACATGGGCACCCTCGGCGGCAAAGCGGATCGCGGTGGCCCGCCCGATCCCCGATGCCGCCCCGGTGACGAGGACGTTCTTGCCTTCAAATCGGCGCATCACTGTTTCTCCCTGACTGCGATCAGTACTTGAAGCCGACCGTCAGACCATAGGTCCGGGGATCGGGGAAATAGGCCAGGGTCAGCCCGCCAAAGCCGGGACCGAAATCGATGAAGTTCTGGGCATTGCTTTCCTTGGTCACATTCTTGACCCAGGCCGCAATATCGAGCTTCGCCCCGCCCACCGAAATATCCGCCAGCGCCGCGCGCAGGTTGATGATGGTGCGGCCCTTGGACTGCGTGGTGGCCGCGACCTGGGTGGTGTAGGGATCACCGGTCAGCGCATAGGGGAAGGTGTAGTACTTGCCCACGTGGTTGAGATCGCCGATCAGGCTGAACTTGCCCCAATCGCCGGTCACCACGTCCCAATTGACCCCCAGGTTGGCGGTGAACTTGGGCGTATGCGGGAAGGCCCGGTTGTTGGACACATCGACGCCGCCGTCGAGGTAGCTCTTGTACTTGGCGTCAAGCACCGCGATCGAACCGTTGATGGTCAGCGCCGGGATCGGCTTGAGCACGGTTTCCAGCTCCAGCCCCTGGATCCGCGCCTTGGCCGCGTTGCGCACTTCGGATGCGGCGGCGCCCTTGGCGGTGAAGACCGAAAGCTGGATGTCCTTGTGCTCGTCCCAGAAGCCCGCGAGGTTGAGGATCACCTTGCCATCGGCGAGCCGGGCCTTGATCCCGACCTCATAGCTGTCAACCAGCTCGGGCCGATAGGGATTGCACAGCTCGCTCGCCTTGCCAGGCGCGGTGGAGCACGAGAACGTGCTGCCGATCAGCGCGGAGACATCGGTCTCCCCGTTGAACCCGCCGGACTTGTAGCCGCGCGCCCAGCGGGCATAGAGATTGACCGCATCCGACGCCGCATAGGCCAGCGTCACCGCGGGCGTGAACTTGTTGAAATTGGCGTCAGGCGCACCGCCATAGGGCAGGTTGAACAGCGGGGTTACCGGCTTGCCCACCCCGAAGAAGCGGCGAATGTCCTTCTTTTCATGGGTATAGCGCCCGCCCAGGGTCAGCGTCAGCGGATCGGCCAGCTTGTAATCGATCTGGCTGTAGATCGCGAACGCCTTGGTATGGCCGCCGTAGTCCGATTGCAGCACCGCCGCGCCCGGCGCCGCGACCTGATTGAGAAAGCCGAAGAAGAATTGCGGCCCCAGAGTTTCCGCCTTTTCGCTGTAGTAAAACCCGCCCAGCACATATTTCAGCTTGTCATCCATGGCCGAACCGCTGGCCTGCAATTCCTGGCTGAAGGCGTGGAAATCGGACAGCCGCTGGGTGAAAGCGACATCGAGCGGCGAGCCATCGAGATCGAGCGAATCTTCCCACTTGAGCTTGCGGTAGGAGGTGATCGATTTCAGCGTGGCCGACCCCAGATCGAGGCTGACGGTGAGCGCATGACCCATCGAGCGGGAGTATTCATACAGCGGGCTGGCGTTGACGCTGCCGGTGGTCTGGCGGGTCTTGCTGGCATAGAGCCCCAGCGGGGCGATCGCGGCGAGGATCGCGGGATCGG
The DNA here is from genome assembly GCA_964550775.1 of uncultured Novosphingobium sp. Taxonomy (GTDB): domain Bacteria; phylum Pseudomonadota; class Alphaproteobacteria; order Sphingomonadales; family Sphingomonadaceae; genus Novosphingobium. The sequence continues at coordinate 18,730 of CAZKAX010000019.1, forward strand.
TCCACAGATCGTTGAACGAAGCCGGGTTGTTGGCCAGCACCGAATAGAGTTGGGCGAAGTCCGGCTTCTGCTTGTTGCGGCTGTAATCAAAGGTGTAATCGATGGTCAGCGGCCCTTCGGGCTTCAGGCGGACCTGCGCCATGAAGCTTTGCCCGTCGACATCATTGGTCGATGTCACCGAATTGGGCTTGGCCAGGAAAGCCGCCGGATAGGGGTTCGGCGTGATTTTCACAAAGCCGTCGCGCTTGGTCAGCTGGCCCGACAGCTTGATCGACAGCGGACCGGCCGCCGGCAGATCCAGCACCGCCTTGGCGCGCCAGAAGTCATAGTTGCCGTAGCTGACCTCACCGCTGGCATGCAATTCGCCGCTGGGCTTCTTGGTCACCAGGTTGATCGCCCCGGCCAGCGCGTTGCGGCCATAAAGCGTGCCCTGCGGCCCGCGCAGCACTTCGACCCGCTCCAGATCGGCAATGTCAAAGATCGAGCCCTGCACCTTGGCGACATAGACCCCGTCAAGATAGAGGCCGACCGCCGGTTCCCAGGTGATCGCCGGATTGATCGTCACCGAACCGCGGATCGAAATCTGTGCGGCAGTCTTGTTCGAAGGCGCGCGTTCGATCTTCACGTTGGGCGAGACCGAACCGAGCGAATCGATCGAAGTGATCCCGCGCGATTCGAGGAATTTGCTGCCTACCGCCGAAATCGCGATCGGCACGTCCTGGATGTTTTCCGCACGCTTTTGCGCGGTCACCACGATTTCGCCAATTCCGGAATTGTCGCTTTCAGCGGCGGCGTCCTGCGCCAGGGCCGGGGCCGCGATCAGCGCAGCAAACGTGGCGAGTGCAGTGGAAGCAAGCAGTCGGGTCATATCCTCTCCTCCCAGAGTGGTGATCCAGCCTTGGTTGGCCAGATTTGCGTAACCTTGATGCCATTCGTTTACGCGAACTGATGTTGCAGCACAATTGGAATTTGTTTAGCGTAGGGCAAATCGATACAAATTACGCGAAAGGGGAGCGATGCTAACGATTGCACTGGCGGCGGCTGCGGCTTTACCCGCGGCCAGCGAATGCCAGACCGCCGCCATCGATCCCACTGCCGTGTTGGCACAGAGCATTGGCCTGCAGGGCTATATCTATGGCTACCCGATGGTTGACCTGCTCAAGCAGCGCTTCAACGAAACCCACCGCACCAGCCCAACCCAGCCAGTTGCCGCGCCGGTCAACCAGATCGCGGTCTATCCCCACCTGCTGACCCCGGCCACGCAAGGGCAACTGCGCGCGCCCAATGCCGATACGCTGTATCTTAACGCCTGGCTTGATCTGTCGCGCGGGCCGGTGCTGGTCGAAGTGCCGGAAATGGGGGCGCGCTATTACACGCTGGCCTTCATGGACCTGTACGGCGCACCGCACCATCTGGGCACCCGCAGCAATGGCGGCAAGGCAGCGAAATACGCGCTGATTGGTCCATCAGGGGGAACTGTGCCGGACGGCTACACCGCGTTCCGCCTGCCGACCGACACGGCCTGGATGCTGGGCCGGGTGCTGGTGCAGGGCCCCGGCGACGAGGCCGAAGCGCAGCGGATTGCCCGCTCGATCGTGATGCAGGGCGCACCGGGAGAACCCGTCAGCGATGCCGCGCCGTTGCAGCCGTTTGACATCCTGGCCTATTTCACCCTGCTCAATCAGGCCCTGCGGCAGGTTCCGTCAAAGCCCGGCGAAACGGCGCTGATGGCGCAGTTCGACCGCGCGGGATTCGGTCCTGCAGCCCGGTTCGATCCGGACAAGCTTGCCCCGTCGCAAAAGCTGGGGCTGGCCTGCGCGCTGCGGATCGGGCCGGAAGTGCTGAAGGCGCAGGGGTTCCGCCCCAGCCAGACCACAAACGGTTGGCTGTTGTCGCGCGCGATGGACAATCCGGGTGACGATTTTCTGCTGCGGGCCGAGGCGGCGCGCGGCGGCTATGTCAACGCGCGTGAGGAATCGATCTATCCGGCGGCGATCATGGACAGCACCGGTCAGTGGCTGAACGGCGGCAAGCGCTACCGCATCCGCTTTGCCAGGGGCCAGCTGCCGCCGGTCGACGCCTTCTGGTCGATCACCGCCTATACCGCGCAAGGCGTGCAACTGAGCGAGAACGCGATCCACCGCTATACCATCGGTGATCGCACCAAGGGGCTGAAATTCGCGCCCGACGGATCGCTCAGCCTGACCCTGTCCGCCGCGCGCCCGCGCGAAGGCACTTCCAACTGGCTGCCGGTCCCGGCGGGCGGCTTCACGCTTGTCGCGCGGCTGTACCTGCCTCATGCCGAGGCGCTCGACGGGCGCTATGCCCTGCCCCCGGTCGAAAGGATCGAACCATGACTGACGCCGCTCTGCCAGACCCTGCTCTTCTGGCCCGGATCGACCGGCTGGAATCGCTCGACGCGATCCGCCAGCTTCCGGCCAAATATGCCCTCGCGCTCGACATGCGCGATATGGACGCGATGGTCAGCCTGTTTCCCGAGGATGTGCGCGTCGGCAAGGGGGCTTCGGGCCGGCTGGCCCTGCGCGCCTATATGGACGGCACGCTGCGTTCGCCCTTCACCGGCACGTCGCACCACATCGGCGGGCATGTAATCGAATTCAACGATCCCGATCATGCCCACGGCGTGGTCTATTCCAAGAACGAGCACGAGACCGGCGACGAATGGGTCATCATGCAGATGATGTACGTCGATGACTATGTCCGGGCCGATGGCCGCTGGTACTTTGCGCGCCGCCTGCCGCTCTACTGGTACGCCACCGATCTCAACAAACCGCCGATTGGCGACAACAAGATGCGCTGGCCGGGGACGGACTGGGTTGAGGGCAACTTCCACAAGCTGTTCCCCAGCTATGCCGAATTCTGGGCACGCGCGGGCGATCACGGCGGGCCGGTGGCGGAACCTGCCCCGCTGGACAAATACCTCGAAACCATGCGACGCGGTGCTGCTGCCCCCAAGGTGAAGGTGCGGGCAGACTGACGGGAGAAGCAGATGAAGCGGATGGGATGGATCGGGCTGGCGGCACTGGGCGCGGTCAGCATGGCGGTGCTGGCGGAAGAACCGGCAAAGCCGGTATTCAAGCTGCCCCCTGGCTATATCGCGGCGGAGAACGTCCCTGACAGCGCCGCACTAATCTCGCCCGCCCCCGCCGCCAAAAGTGGTGCAGAAGCGCGCGATAAGGCGGCCAGCAAGCTGGCTCTCGCACAGCATGGCAAGCCGCGCTGGGATGTTGCGACCAGCGACGCCGATCTGTTCAGTGCCAAGGCCACTGGTGCCCTCAGTTGCGCCGCAGGGTTCGAAATTTCACCTATCGCCACCCCCGCGCTGGACAAGCTTCTGCGGCGTTCAATCGTCGATTTCGGGCTGGCCACCGGCAAGGCCAAGAAGCTCTACAACCGCGACCGCCCGTTCGAACTCAACAAGCAGCCGATGTGCACGCCCGAAGCTGACAAGCCGCTGCGCGCGGATGGCTCCTACCCTTCGGGCCACAGCGCGATCGGGTTCGGCTGGGGCATGGTTCTGGCCCAGTTGGTGCCAGATCGTACCGCGCAAGTGATGGCGCGCGGACGGGCCTATGGCGAAAGCCGCCGGTTCTGCAACGTCCACTGGCAAAGCGATGTTGAGGAAGGTCGTGTAATCGCCGCCGCCGTGTTTGCCCGGCTCCAGAGCGAACCGGCCTATCAGGCGGACTTGCAGGCAGCGCGGGATGAACTGGCAAGGGTTCCGCGCCAAGCTCCATCGCGCGATTGTGCAGCGGAAGCCTCGGCGCTGGCAGGGGGCTGACCGCCAATTACCCAATCCACACCGTAAAGATCCTCCCCAACCAGGGGAGGGGAACCACCATAGGTGGTGGAGGGGGCGAGCATGACTTGCGCGCGGCAGCGCGCAGCCGCTATCGCGGCTTTTCTGGTTAGCCCCCTCCGTCTCGCTGCGCGAGCCACCTCCCCCGATGGGGGAGGATCGTGAGTGGCTAAAGCTCCGCCAGAAACTCCAGCAGCAGCGCATTGACCGGCCCGGGCGCTTCAAGCTGCATCATGTGCCCGGCCTTGGGAACCATGGCGATCCGCCGCACGGCCCCGTGGTAATCGTGGATCGCGGCGAGCGGGTCATCGCCGTGCCAGGCTTCCAGATCGACATCGCGGTCGCTGCCGATGAAGAAATAGGGCTGCGTGGTCTTGTGCCCGCGCCAGGCCGCGCGCTGGTGCCAGCGCAGGTCCATCGCGCGGTACCAATTGAGCCCGCCGGTGAAGCCAGACTTTTCATAGTCCGCGACAACAGCGTCCATCACTTCTGCGCTCAGCCAGCCCCAAGGCAGCGGCGGCGCTTCGGGCAGGGCCTCGATATAGGGTGTGCCCGGCGGGTGTTCCCAGACGTTCAGATAGCGGTATTCGCCCGACAGCGCATAACAGACCCGTTCCAGGAACTTGCGCGGCTCGGCATTGAGCGCCGCATCGGCCACGCCCGGTTCGCGGAAATAGTCGATGTGGACGAAGTGGCTTTTCGCCCAGTCTGCCGCCTCGGCCAGCGGGGTGATGTCGGCGCGGTCGGCGTAGAACGGGTTTTCCAGCGCGACGATTGCCCGCACCCGCTCGGGGTGGAGGTGCGCGCAGTCGATTATTGCGAAGATGCCGAAGTCGAGCCCGACGAACACCGCTTGCGGCAGGCCGAGATGGTCCAGCAGACCGGCCAGATCGCCGGCGGTCTGGAAGCAGTCATAGGCCTCGGGCTCACTCGGCCCCTCGGTCTGCCCCATGCCGCGCATGTCTGGCACGATCACGCGGTAACCGGCAGCGGCGAGCGCGCGGATCTGGTGGTGCCACGAAACCCAGGTATGCGGGAAGCCGTGGCACAGCACCACTGGATCGCCCTGCCCCGCCTCGACCCAGTGCATCCGAATGTCGTTGATCCGGGCGGTGTGATGGGTCAGGCCGGGCAGGTCCATCGCGCTACATCCGCTGTGAGGAAATGTTGCCGCCGTCCACCACCAGCTCGGCGGCGGTGATGTAGCTCGCTTCTTCCGACAGCAGGAACCGCACCGCGCGGCCGATCTCTTCCGGTGTGCCGAGCCGCGAGAGCAGCACCCGCCGCTCGAACGCGCCTGGCGGCAGGGCATCGACCGATGGTTGCAGCATTGGCGTCAGAATCACCCCCGGCGACACGGCGTTGATCCGCACCCCGTCCACCCCGAGCCTGTCCGCCATCGATCGGATCAGGCCGAGCATCCCACTCTTGCACGCCGAATAGACCGGATTGATCGCGTTCCCCAACGTCGCATTGATCGAGGAGATGCCGACAATCGCCGATCCCGGATTGGCTTTGAAATCCGCCAGCAGATCGCGGGTCAGCAGAGCGAGCGGGCGCAGATGAGTATTGATCCCATCGGCCCAGACTTCCTCGGTCAGCCCTTCCAGCGATCCCTGATCGACGATCCCCGCACTGTGCACCAGCGCGCCGAGCGTGCCCAATGCCGCGCGGCTTTGCCCGATAGCTGCGGCATAGGCGGATGGATCGCGCAGATCGACCGCGAGGCCGATGGCGGCGACGCCGAATTCGGCAGCAATCGCCTTGGCCTCGACCTCCACCCTGCCCGCATTGATGTCCCACAGCGCCACCGCCCTGCCCACAGCCGCCAGCGCGCGCGCCGAGGCGAGGCCGATGCCCGATGCTCCGCCGGTAACAATCACCCCGGTTGCGGGCGTGCCGAGTGCGGGTTCGAGGCGCTGCGCGGTCATCAGAAGTAGTAGCTCGCCCCGTTGGCGACGAGCACCGAACCGTTAACGAAGCTGGCATCGTCGCTCGCCAGATAGGCCACCGCCGCCGCGATCTCGCTCGGGTCGGCCATCCGGCCCAAGGGCACGCTGGCTTCCATCGCCTTGATCCATTCGTCGGGAATGCCGTGCATGATCGGGGTATTGGTCGGCCCAGGCGCAACCGCGTTGACGCGGATCTTGCGCGGAGCCAGTTCGCGGGCGAGTTGGCGGGTCAGGCCGATCACTGCCGCCTTGCTCGCGACATAGTGCACGCTGCCCTCGCCCGATTGGGCGCTGGTGGAACTGATGTTGACGATCGCGCCAGGATTGCCGTCCTCGGCCAGCACGCGCGTGAATTCGCGGCAGACATAGAAGGTGCCGTTGAGGTTCACCGCCATGACCCCGGCCCAGCCCTCATCCCCCATGTGGATCAGGTGATCGACCACGATATCGCTGCTGCCCTGCTCCGCGAGTTCGGCATTGCGGCGGCCCATCGCTTCGTAAAACGCGTCCGACCCGTCACCATCCGCCCGCCCCGTTCCGGCATTGTTGACCGCAATGTCGAGCCGCCCGAACGCCTCACGCGCCGCGCGGATGCAGCGGGCAACGTCGGCGCTGTCGGCCACGTTGCACTTCAGCCCCAGCTCCGCCCCGCTGGCCTTGGCCGCCGCCTCGTCCATGTCGAGCGCGGCAACGCGCGCGCCATCAGCGGTCAGCCGCTGGACGATCGCCTGCCCGATCCCGCGCCCTGCGCCGGTCACTACCGCCGCGCGGCCTGCCAGTTTCCCGCTCATGCATTCGCTCCCGTCATGTCCTGCGCAGCGATAAAGCCAAAGGTCATTGCCGGGCCGATCGTCACCCCCGCCCCCGGATAGCTCTCGCCCATTGCCGAAGCGGCGCTGTTGCCGATGGCATAGAGCCCGCCGATCGGCGCGCCATCCTTGCCCAGCACCCGCGCTTTCGCGTCGGTCTTCAGCCCGCCGTTGGTGCCGATGTCGCCGGGATAGATCGGCACGGCATAGAACGGCCCCTTGTCCAGCGGGCGCAGGCAGGGATTGGGGGTCTGCGAAGGATCGCCGTACATCTTGTCATAGGCGGCCTCACCGCGATGGAAATCGGGGTCCTCGCCTTTCACCGCATGCTGGTTGAACCGTGCGATCGTGGCGGAGAGCGCGGTGGGATTGACCCCGATCTTCCGCGCCAGCGCTTCGATCGTCGGTGCCTTCTTCAACATCTTGCGTACGCGCGGGCCCAGCGCGAAATCAGGCCAGCCGGGATAGACCGGCCCCATCGGGAACTTGTGGCGATAGGTCGCGTCGAACACCATCCAGCTTGGGCTGGCATCCTTGTGTTCGGCCTGCCGCCGCGCCATCTGCTGGCCGGTAATGTGATAGCTCGCCGCTTCGTTGAGGTAGCGTTCGCCGCTGCCATTGACCATGATGCAGCCCGGCAAGGCGCGCTCGATCGTGCAGAGCCGCCCGCGATCCTCGCCCGGCACATAGAACACCGGCGCCGCCCAGGTGCTCTGCATGTTCATCGTCTCGGCCCCTGCATCGATCCCGGCGCGGATCCCGTCGCCGGTATTGCCGCTGGTTCCGCCGGAATGGAGCGCGGTGGGATAGAGCGGCGCAAATTCGTCGCGCATCGCCTGGTTCTTGTCGAAACCGCCGGCGGCCAACACCACGCCCTTGCGCGCGCCGATCCGGATCGTCTTGCCCTGGTGACTGGCAACGATACCCACCACCTTACCGTCTTCCCGCACCAGCTCCTGCATCCCGCAATCGAGCCACAGCGGCACCTGCCGGTCATTCAAGGCTTTGCGCAGCCCGCCCGCCAGCGCATTGCCAAGGGTCAGCCGCCGGTCCTTGCGCGATTTGAAGCGGAACGGCAGGTCCAGCCAATAGCGCGCGACCGACTTCGCCAGATGCGTCACCCAACCCTTGGCGCGATAGAGCAAGATGTACGTCTCATCGAAATGCCAGTTGAGATAGCCGAACAGGCTGGCCGCCGGTGAGGCAAAGCGCAGTGTCTCGACGTCCTTGCCCAGCATCCGCCCGTCGAGCGGCAGCGGCATGTGGGTGCGAAAGCCGGTGGGCGATCCGCCCGGGTTTTCGGCGTGATAATCGGGATAGGGGAACGCCATGTACTGGATCGGCGTGTGGGCCATCAGCCAGCGCAGCATCGGTGCGGCGTTGTTGACGAAGGCACGGATATTTTCGTCCGGCACATTGTCCGCCGACAGGCCCCGGACATAGGTGAAGGCATCGTCGAGGTTATCCTCGAACCCGGCTTCCTTCGCCACGTCGCTGTTCGGAATCCAGATCCCCGCGCCGCTGGTGGCCGAGGTGCCGCCCCACAGCTTTTCCTTTTCGATCACCAGCACATCGGCGTGCCGTTCGGCGGCGGCGAGCGCGCAGAGCATGCCGCCCGCGCCCGAACCCACCACCAGTACGTCGACTTCCTTGTCCCAGGCCGTGGTCATCGTCTTACTCTTCCACCAGATAGAACTGCGGTTGCCGGCGTTCGGCGATCACCGCATTGCGATTGGAAAAGCCCGGCTCCAGTGCTTCGGGCTGCGGAATGATCCAGTATTCGCCGCGTTCGACCGCGTCGAGCACCAGCGGTGCGAATTCGTCTCCGGTCAGGCCGTGCGCGTCCAGCATTTCGGTCATCATCGCATGGAATTGCGCCGCACTGCCGGGCGGCGGTTCACGGAATATGCCGGACTTGACCGGGCCGGGCGCGAGGAGCGAAACTGCGATCTTGCTTTTTATCAGCTTCAGTTCGCCCGCGAGACTCTCGGTCAGCGCGACGGCGGCAAACTTGGTGCTGGTATAGGGTGCCATCAACGGGCTGGGCAGGAACCCGCCGACCGAGGCCGTGTTGATAATCCGCGCTGGCCGGTCCGCCGCGAGCAGGCGCGGCACAAAGGCGCGGATACCGTTGACGATCCCGCCGATGTTGACGTCCAGCGAACGCTGCCAGGTTTCCGGGCTGATTTCCCAGATGAACCCGGTGGACAGCACCCCGGCATTGTTGAACAGCAGATCAACCTGCCCGTGTGCGGCCCAGGCGGCCTCTGCCAGCGCATCGACCGAATCCGGGTCGGTCACATCGCACGGCACCGCCGTGGCTGCAGCGCCGATTTCCTGGGCCACGGCGAACAGCGCCGCCGCGTCGCGGTCTGCCAGTACCACCTGCATCCCGCGCCGCGCCGCTTCGCGGGCAAGGCCTGCGCCGATCCCGCCAGCCGCGCCGGTGATGACTGCAACCTGGCTCATCCGAACTGCGCCGCCACATCGGCCACGGCATTGGCCACATCATTGCGGCGATAGCCAAGCAGCGCGACCTCAGCCGGATCGGGATTGACCCGTACCCAGTTGCCGCGCCCCTGCGGGATCGCGACATCGGGCAGCAGCGGCAATTCCGCGTCGCGCTCCTCCACCTGAACTTCGCTGCCCACGGCATTGAAGAACAACTGGAAATAGTCGCGGAACGAGAGGTTCTCATCCCCCACCAGATAGGCCTTGCCCGGCTCCCCGCGCAGCAGTGCGCCCTCGATCGCTTCGCTCAGCGAGCGGAACGACATGAAATTGGTGCCGCCGGTTGGGGCATAGTGCGGAATCGGGATCAGCCCCTTGGCCCACTGGACATAGGGATCGAATATCTGGCTGGGCAGCCCCGGCACCGATCCGACCATGAAGGGCGCGTTGACGCTGACCACATCGAACCCCGGCGCGCCCTGCGCCCGCGCGCCTTCGCAGGCCGCCTTGCGCGAGCGGATATAGCCGTTGTGTTCCAGCAGATCGGGGCTGGCCTGATGGTAGTAGGAACCCAATTGAACCGCGCGCTTCACCCCGGCCTCACGGCAGGCGGCGAAGAAGGCGGGCACCATCTCGTGGTTGGCCTTGTAAAGAAACTCCGCAAAGTCGCTACCCTGGGGCACGTGGCGCGGATCGTTGCCGGCGGCGAAGACCACCCAGTCGAATCCCGCCAGCTTGTCCGGCGTGTAATCGCCCGCCACGTAATCGCCCTGGACGAAGGGCATGGCGGCCATTGGCGTCGCCGGATTGGCGGGATTGCGGCCACCGATCGACACGTCATGCCCCTGCGCCGCCAGATGGATCGCGCAGTGCCCGCCCAGCGCGCCCGTGCCGCCTACTACCAGTACTTTCATCTCAACTCTCCCGTCCGGCGCGCGCGGCAGCAACTGCTTCCGTGCCGTAAATCTGTTCGACCATCGCGGTCAGATCCGGGCTGCGGCGCAGCATGGTGCCGCCGTCCGCCGCCAGGAATTGCCCGGTCACCCAAGCGCTTTCCGGCCCGGCCAGAAAGCGCACGGCCCCGGCCACATCGTCCGGCTCGCCCAGCCGCCCCAGCGGATATTCGGGCAGAAACGGACCGAGCGCCCCCGGCGCGGCAAAGGCCGCTTCGGTGCTGTGCGCGCGGGTCATGCCGGGGCGCACGGCGTTGACGCGGATCCCGGCTGAACCCAGTTCGTCCGCCGCCGAACGCACCAGCCCCTCAAGCCCTGCCTTGGCGATGTGATAGGTCGCAAGATAGGGAAAGCTCATCTGCGCGGTGACCGAGGAGGTGCAGATGATCGACCCACCCGGGCGCATCAGCGGTGCAGCGTGGCGGACCACGTGGAAGGCACTGAGCAGATTGAGCTCAAGGTCCTGCCGCAGGGTATCCGCATCGAGCATCAGCAGCGGTTTGAACGCCGCCCCACCCACCGTGGCAAAGGCAATGTCGAGCCGGTCCGCGATCCCGCGGGCCTGCGCCAGCGCCGCCTTGACTGCCGCTTCGTCACAGCAGTCCCCCGTGATGCAATGGACCTCGGCGCCGGCTACCACCGAGCGGATTTCCGCAGTGACTTGCTCCAGCCCGTCCGCACGGCGCGCCATCAGCACCAGGCGTGCACCATCGCGGGCAAGTGCGACCGCGCAGGCCGCCGCGATGGCCCCGGTCGCACCAGTGACGAAAGCGGTCTGGCCCGCCAGCGCAGTCATTCGCCAGCCTTGATGGTGACTGGCCGCACTTCTTCCCAGTCCACCACCAGCTTGCGGTGGGTGAAACGCCATTCTCCCTCTTCACGCCGCCAGCTGTCCTGATATCGGATTGACCAGCTCAGCACCGCGTCCTGGTCATTCAGCAGGTGGTCAGCGGTGCAATAGGTTTCGCCACTGGCCTGATCGCCATCCAGCGTGGCGACGATCTGATGGACCTTGTGCTGGGTCGCACGGAACATCTGGCCAAGCACATCGATCGATCCCAGATTTGCTTCGCGCCCGGAAATGGAAAAGCCTGGTCCTTCGATCAGGCAGTCTTCAGCCAGTACCGCACGCCAAAGATCCTTGTCCCTACGATCGGCACCCACCGCGTAATGCTCAGCGCAGCGACGCAAGTCAGCCAGAGTCTGCTGGGCACCGCTCATTGGCCGGGTATCTTGAGGCCGTTGCCGGTTACCATCGGCACCACGGTCCACTCCCCGGTCGGGGTCCGCGTCCAGCCCGCAGCGGCCAGGGCACCGCCATCGACGTGGATTGCGCTGCCGGTGACCCAGCTGGCCAGCGGGCTTGCCAGATATAGCGCCGCACCCGCACAATCCTCTGGCGTGCCGAACCGGCCCAACGGGATCCACTTGTCCATGTTGGCGCGGTTTTCCGGCGGGATCATCACATCCAGTGCGACCTGCGGCGTGTCCGTGGTTTCCGGCGCAACATCGTTGACCCGGATGCCCTCTGGCGCCAGTTCCAGCGCCAGGCTCTTGGTAAAGCCTGCGATCCCGGCCTTGGCGGCGGCATAGACCGTGCAATAAGGTATGCCGCGGTAAGCTTCGATCGAGGTAATATTGATGATTGAAGAGCCCGGTGCCGCCTTGCGCAGCAAGGGCAGCATCGCCCCGGTCATACGCAGCAATTGGCCCAGATTGACGTCGAGAATCTCGTCAACCTGATCGCCTGAAAGCATCGCAAAGGGCAAGGCATGGACGAAATGGCCGACATTGTTGACCAATACGTCAAGCTTGCCCGCGACCTGTTCCACCCGCTGCGCCAGCAGGGCCGGTGTGGCCCGGTCGAGCACGTCGCAGACAACCACTTCGGCATCCGGAATGGCCGTCGCCACCGCCGCCGCGCGTTCGGGATCGATTTCGGCAATGATCAGCTTTGCCCCTGCCTTGGCAAAGCCTTCGGCAATGCCCCGGCCGATGCCGACACCGCCGCCCGTTACCAGCACGTGTTTCCCCGAAAAGTCGATCATGCCCTTCTCTCCCAAAAAGGCCGGCCCGTGCCGGAGCCGGGCGCCCGTCAGGGCAGATACAGTTGCACGGCTTTTCCGCCATCGACTGGCAAGGCAGCCCCGGTGATGTAGCTCGCCTCGTCCGACAGCATGAAGGCAATCGCCTGCGCCACTTCACGAGGGCGCGCGCCGCGCTTCATCGGGATCGCATCGACCGTCTTCTGGCCCTGCTCGCCCGCCTTTTGCAGATAATCGTCGGTCGCGGCGGTCAGGATCATGCCCGGGATCACCGTGTTGACCCGGACATTGGCCGGCGCCCCTTCCATCGCCGCTACGGCAGTAAACTGGATCAGCGCAGCCTTTGATGCCGAATAGCTCGACATATAGGGCGCGGCCTTGATCCCGTTGGTCGAGGCGATGTTCACGATCGAGCCTGAGCCCTGCTTCATCATCGCCTTCATCGCCGCGCGGGTGCCGGTGAACACCGCATCGGCGTTGACGGCAAAGTCCTTGCGCCAGTGCTCCATGGTAAGGTGCGTGATCGGCGCATAGTGGACCGACATCGCATTGTTCACCAGCATGTCGATTCGTCCGTGACGCGCGACAATGCCTTCGATCAACGCGGTGAAGGCCGCCTCGTCCGATACGTCAAGCTGGTGCGCCTCGAACGGGCCAAGACCCGACAATGCTGCGCTGGCTTCGTCCAGCTTTTCCTGACGGCGGCCGCAGATCGCCACGCTTGCGCCGCGTTCCAGCAGCAGCTGCGCCGTTGCGAAACCGATCCCATCACTACCCCCGGTGACGAGCGCCACCTTGCCTTCCATGTCCCGACTCACAATCTGCATCCTTATCCCTATGCTTCGACGCATTTTGTGGTTATAGTGGGGTCAATGTCAACGCCATGCGTAACAGTGGCGGCATCAAATTACGTGTTTCGGGAGAGAGCATGTCCGAACTGTCAGGCAAGGTTGCAGTGATTACTGGCGCTGGACAAGGCGTTGGACAGGGCATCGCCCTGGCATTTTCCGCTGCGGGCGCATCGGTTGTGGTGGCCGGGCGGACTCTCGAAAAGGTTGAGGCGACCGCCGAAGCGATTCGCCAGCGCGGCGGGCAGGCTCTGGCACTGGCCTGCAACGTGAAAGATGCAGCAGACCTTGCTGCGCTGATCGATCAGACGGTCGGGCGGTTTGGCGGGATCGACATCCTGGTCAACAATGCGCAGGAAGTGCCGCTGGGCAAGCTGATGGAAGTCAGCGACGAGGCCTTCGTCGCCGGGTTCGAAAGCGGGCCGCTCGCCAGCTTCCGGCTGATGAAGCTGGTTCAGCCGCACATGGCGGCGCGCGGCGGCGGGACGATCATCAACCTCGCCAGCAGCGCAGGCATCCGCTGGGACATGACCGGCTATGGCGCCTATGCTGCGGTCAAGCAGGCAGTGCGCGCGCTGACCCGCGCCGGGGCGGCGGAATTCGGCGCGGACAAGATCCGGGTGTTGACGGTTGCCCCGCATGCAGAGAGCCCTGGCCTTAAATGGTGGGTCGAAAACAACCCGGAAGAAGCAAAGACCTTTTTCCGCACCATCCCGCTGGGCCGGATCGGCAAGCTGGAAGAGGACATCGGCCGTGCCGTGGTGGCACTCTGCAGCGACAGCATGGCATACCTGACCGGTGCAACCATCCCGCTCGACGGCGGACAGGCGAATTTCGACTGATGGAAAAGGTGATCGCCGCCCTGTGGGCCCGGCCCGATGAGGATCGCGACAGCTTCAATGCGCGGCTGCGGGCTGAGTTGCCTGCCGCGCTGAAGAATGCCGGGGCCAGCCAGATCAGGCTCAACCTGCGCGATGCCGAGGTGGCGCCTGCCACTGCGCTCGTCCAGCGCTGGCAGGACCCGCAGCAGGACGCGGTGGTCCAGTTCTGGCTACCCAGCGCCAACGCGATCTTCCGCGAAGCAGCGGATGCGGCGCTGGCAACCAGCTGTCATCGCTTCGCTGCGTGGCTGGTAGCGGAATCGACGATCATCCCGAACTCGGCCCATACACCTGCGCACGGCACGCGCACATGGGGCTGGTCACAGGCAAGCTTCATCTCGTTCCGCCCCGACTTGCCTCGGCAGGAGGCGATCGCTGTCTGGCACAGCCACCACACCCGCGTGGCGATCGATACCCAGGCGAACTTCGAATATGTCCAGAACCTGGTTGTCCGCCCCCTTACCGAAGGCGCGCCGGACTATGATGCCTTTGTCGAGGAATGCTTTTCCGCAGAAGCCATGACCAATCCGCAGGCGTTCTATGATGCTGTCGGCAACGAAGCGAAGTTCCAGGCCAATCTGGCGACGATGATGGACAGCTGCGGGCGGTTCATTGACTTCACCCGGATCGACATCATCCCCACCAGCCAGTTCGATTGTTGAGGCAGGCCGTGAACATGATGCAGCAGCTTCCCAACCGCAGCAGCGCCCCGGGCTTTACAGGCACGTCACAAGTCGCGCGTGAGGCCAGCTTTCCGCCGCGCGTGATTGCCCGAATCCAGACACCTGATGCGCTGGTGCAGGTGCTGGAATGGGAATGGCCTGAGGCGGCTGAACACACCATCGTCGAGCAGGATCTGATGCTCGAACAGCTGCTCCCGCCGTTCGCCAATGGTGCAGCGGCAACTTTCCCGACGATCGCGCCGGGAACCAATTGCCACATCGGCACACTGTTCCTGCGCTACCCCGGGGTGGCGATCAAAACGCTGTCGCAGGGCGGGCTTACGCGGATGCTGCGGGTGACCTTCAGTGATGCCAAGAAGGCGCAGATCCTGAAAGGACGGCACGTTCCGTCACTCGCCATGATGCAGACGCTGATGAACCTGCGGGTTGAGGCGATCCGCACCGTCATGCGCCTGCTACTGCGCGAAGCGGACAATGCCGAACTCGGTTCTCCCGCCGCAGCGACTGCGCTGGTCAAGCTGCTGGAAATCGAACTGGTCCGCCTGCTCGATCAGGATCTGGAACCCAAGGCCGGGGGCCGCCTTGCTCCCTGGCAGTTCAAGCGGGTGCGTGAACGGCTTGAAGCGGGCGGTGAACGGCCCAGCGTGTCTGAACTGGCTGCGTTGTGCGGAATTTCCGTGCGGCACCTGCACCGCCAATTCCTCAACCTGACCGGAGTGACGATCTCCGACTATGTCGAAACCCACCTGGTCAATCGCGCCAAGGCGATGCTGGCGAGCACGCCGATGACGATCAAGCAGATCGCACTGACCGCCGGGTTCGAACACGCCAACAGCTTTTCCCGCACCTTCCGCCGGGCCAGCGGGATGACGCCGATGCAGTACCGGCAACTGAAGGCCGGGAAGCGGGCATTGACCAATTGACCTCCGCCCCGCTTGCGCCAGAATGAACAGAATCGGACATGCACAGGCATTTGCGCAGAGACACGGGGTCATGTTACGACTGCTTCGCAAGCAGATTCGGCCAATAACCGATCATTGCGTAACGAAAGCGGCTGAAACATCCGCAGATCGCGCGTAAAACACTCAAAGGGGCACGCGATGCGGCCCGGTCCGGGAGAGAATGAATGGGTAATGGCAAGGTAGCACTCGTCACCGGGGCAAGCCGGGGTGCCGGAGCAGGCGTTGCTCGTGGTCTGGGTGAACTGGGCTATACCGTTTACGTCACTGGCCGCACCATCACCCCGGGCGACGCCAAGGGCTGGGACGGCACGGTCCTGCCCGGAACGGTAGCTGAAACGGCGCAGAAGGTTACTGAAAGCGGCGGAAAAGGCATTGCAGTCGTCTGTGATCACGCCGACGATGCGCAGGTCGCCGCACTGTTCGAACAGATCATGGCCGAACAGGGCCGGCTCGATGTGCTGGTCAACAACGCCGCCTTCATTCACCACCAGCTGATCGAGAAAAAGCCGTTCTGGGAGAAGGAACTGGCCGCGCAGGGCATCCTCGATGTCGGGCTGCGCAGCGCCTATGTCGCCAGCTGGCACGCGGCGCGGATCATGGTGCCGCAGGGCAGCGGGATCATCGCCATGACCAGCTCGTTCGGGGCGAGCTGCTACATGCACGGCCCGGCCTATGGCGCGCAGAAGGCGGGGCTCGACAAGCTGGCCCACGACATGGAGCATGACCTGCGCGGCACCGGGGTGATCGCGGTGTCGATCTGGCTGGGCCCGCAAGTGACCGAGCGGGCGCTGATCGCCCGGGATGTCAATCCCGAGCAGTACGAAGGCTTCATGGCCATGGCTGAGAATCCCGAGTTCACCGGCCACATCATCGACGCGATTGATCGCGCTCCGAACCGTGACGAGCTGTCGGGCCAGACCCTGATCGGCGCGGAAGTGGCGCTTGAGCTGGGCATCAAGGATCGCGGCAAGGACCGCCCCTCGCACCGCGAGATGCTGGGCAGCCCGCGGCCCAAGAACCCGGCGGCGGTGTACTGACGCCATGGCGCAGCAGTTCCACCTGGCCGATCTGTTCGAGACCGTCGCGGCGACCGTGCCGGACCGGATCGCGCTGATCGGGGACCACGCGCGTTATACCTATGCCGAGCTCAACGCGCGGTGCGACCGGCTGGCCGCGGGCCTTGCCGCCCACGGCGTATCGCGCGGCGATGCGGTTGGGCTCTACATGTACAACAGCCCGGCCTACCTCGAAGGCTTCATCGCCGCCTGCAAGCTGGGCGCGGTGCCCTATAACGTCAACTACCGCTACCGCGCCGACGAGCTGCGCTACCTGTTCACCAATGCCGACAGCGCGGCGATCATCCACGGCGCGGAGTTTTCGCCCATCGTGCGCGAAGTGCGCGGCGAGGTGCCGACGCTGAAAGTCACCGTCGCGGTCGACGATGGCTCGGGCGAGGACACCAGCGGCTCCGTGCCCTATGCCGATCTGCTGGCGCATGAACCCGGCGGGCCGTGGCAGCGCAGCGAACAGGACTACATGCTGTGTTACACCGGCGGCACCACCGGCATGCCCAAGGGCGTGATGTGGCCGCACCGGGCATTCTTCTTCGCCTGCGCAGGCGGCGCGGGCTATTTCAATCCCCATGGCCCCGCGAAGGAACCGCAGGACATCGAGAGCCGCGCCCGCGATGGCTATCCGCTGACGATGTTCCCGCTGGCCCCCTTGATGCACATGGCGGCGATGTGGGCACTGTGGGGCGCACTGCTCAACGGGCTGACGATCATTGTCGATGAAGGCCGCATGTTCGATCCCGAACGGATGCTGGATACGGCGGCGCGCGAGGGCGCGAACCTGATCCAGTTCGTGGGCGATGCCATGGCCACTCCGCTGCGCGATTGCCTGCGCGCCAATCCGGATCGCTGGAACCTGGCCCACGTGGTCAACCTGGGATCGGGCGGCGCGGTGTTCTCGCAGCACCTCAAGGACGATCTCAAGGCGCTGGTCCCTAGCGCAAGCATCACCGACGGCATGGGCACCTCCGAAACCGGCGTATCCGGCATGGCGGAAAAGAGCCCGGACGGAATGATGCGGCTGCCGGTGAATGCCAACCAGCAGGTCGTGGTCGATGGCCGCCTGGCGCAGGTCGGTGAAACCGGCTTCGTGGCCCGCACCGGCAACACGCCGATCGGCTATTACAACGATCCGGTGAAGACCGCCGAGACCTTCGTCACGATCGACGGCACGCTGTGGGCCGTGGCCGGAGACGCCGCGCGGCTTGAAGCTGACGGGACGATGACCGTGTTCGGACGCGGATCGACCTGCATCAACACCGGCGGCGAAAAGGTCTTTCCCGAGGAAGTCGAGGAAGCGCTGCGCACCCATCCCGCGATATTCGACGCCGTGGTGGCCGGACAGAAGGACGAGCGCTGGGGCGAACGGGTGATCGGCGTAGTCTCCCCGCGTCCCGGTGTGCCCCGCCCCGATCTGGCCGAGGTCAAGGCGCATCTGGCTCCGCTGCTGGCGGGCTACAAGGTGCCAAAGGCGCTGGTCTGGGTCGATGAGGTCAAGCGCAGCCCGGCCGGCAAGCAGGACTATCGCTGGGCCAAGGAACTGGCGGAGCAGGCAGCATGAGCGGCGAGGTCGATCCGATCTTCGCGGCGATCACCGCACCGGGCCAACCGTTCGCGATCGAGGAGCGCGACGGACTGCGCCAGTTCGTCAACATGCCCGCCGATCTCAACCAGTTGATCGACGCGGCGCGGCGCCACGGCGACAAGACCTTCATCGTCGAGGGTGAGCGGAGGCTGACCTTCGAACAGGTTTTCGCCTGGCGCGACGAGCTGGTGCCGCTGCTCAAGATCAAACACGGGGACCGCGTTGCGATCTGCATGCGCAACCGTACCGAATGGATCATTGCCTTCCTCGCCACGGTCAAGGCCGGCGGGGTTGCCGCGCTGATGAACAGCCGCGGATCGCCCGCCGAACTGGTGGCAATGATCGAAGATGTGACCCCGGCCCTGGTGATCGCCGATACCGAACGCGCCGCGCTGATCCGGCAGGGTGGCTACACCGGCGCGATCTATGACCTGACCCAGCCGCCGGAACACATTCCCGCCGGCCGCGCCGAGGACATCGATCCGACGCCTTGCGCGCCGCTCGATCCCGCCGCGATCCTGTTCACCAGCGGCACCACCGGCCGGGTCAAGGGCGCGGTGCTGACCCACCGCAGCCTGTGCACCGGCCTGCTGTCGATGCAGCTGTCGGGCGTGATGGTGCTGCACAACTGGGCGCAGAAGCTGGGGATGAGCCCCGAAGCCCTGATGGCCCAGATGCCGCAGCAAGCCGTGCTGCTGGTCTATCCGCTGTTCCATATCTCGGGCCTCGGTTCGGCCTTCCTTTCGCCGCTGTTTGCGGGATCGAAGGTGGTGATCATGCGCCGCTGGGACGCGCAGGAAGCCGTGCGGATAATCAAGGACGAACAGATCACGATGTTCACCGGGGTCCCCACCATGCTGTGGGACCTGCTGCACAATGCCAGGCTGGCCGATGCCGACCTGACCAGCCTGCGCAACATCGCCTCGGGCGGGCAGGCGCTGCCGGTCAACCTGCTCGATGAAATCCGCGAAGTCTGCCCGCAGGCGGCGATGGGCACGGGCTATGGCATGACCGAGTGCAGTGGCGCGATCGCGCAGGCGGTGGGCGAGGACTTTGTGCGCAAGAAGGCTTCGGCCGGACGGATCCTGCCGCTGGTCGATGTGCGGATCGAAGGGCCTGACGGCGCAGTGCTGCCGCGCGGTGAAGCGGGCGAGATCGTGGTGCGCGGCGCGCAGGTGATGGCCGGGTACTGGAACAAGCCGGACGATACCAAGGCCGTGCTTTCTGCTGATGGCTGGCTCAAGACCGGAGATGTCGGGCTGGTGGACGAGGAGGGCTATGTCTTCATCGTCGACCGGACCAAGGACATGGTCATTTCCGGCGGCGAGAACATCTATTGCGCCGAGGTGGAGCGGGTTCTGGGCGAATTGCCGGGGATCACCGAATGCGCCGCCTTCGGCATTCCGGACGAGCGGCTGGGCGAACTGCTGGTCACCGTGGTGGTCGCCAAAGACCTGACCGAAGCCCAGATCAAGGACGAAGTCGGCATCCGGCTCGCGCGCTACAAGGCGCCGGGTCGGGTTGCTTTTTCACCGGAAGCCCTGCCCCGCAACGCCGTGGGCAAGATCGACAAACGCAAATTGCGTGAGGCCTGGCCCGCGCTGATCGGAGATAATTGAACATGGCCATGCCCACCGACATCAAGGTGATCGACTGCATGCTGGGCATTCCCGAAGCGGAAGACCGCAGCGACTGGTTCACCAGTTTCCGCCCGCTGATCAAGGACGCGCAGACGCTGCAGCAGTTTTCGATGCCGGCGCAGTACATGTTCAAGGACGTGCCGCAGACCGGCCATGCCGATGATTACGTCAAATGGACGGTCGATCAGATGGACCGGTTCAACATCGACAAGGCGCTGATCGGCTGGAACGAGAACGCCACCAGCTATCGCGCCAAAGAAATGTTCGGGGACCGGTTCTTCTTCGATCTGCCTTGCGATCCCAACAAGGGCGTCGACGAAGTGCGGCGGATCAAGCGGATCCATCAGGAAGTTGGTCTGTCGGCGATCAGCGTGTTCCCTTCGGGAACGCTGCCGCAGGTGGCGATCAACCACAAGTACATGTTCCCGCTCTACACCGCAGCGGCGGAACTGGGCATTCCGATCTGCCTCAACGTCGGCATTCCGGGCCCGCGCATCCCGATGGAAACCCAGAAGGTCGAACATCTGGACGAGATTTGCTGGTTCTTCCCCGACCTGAAGATCGTGATGCGCCACGGCGCTGAACCGTGGGAAGCTCTGGCGGTCAAGCTGATGCTGAAATGGCCGAACCTGTACTATTCGACCAGCGCCTTCGCGCCCAAGCACTACCCCAAGGCGATCATCGATTACGCCAACACCCGCGGCAGCGACAAGATCATCTACGCGGGCTATTTCCCGATGGGCCTCAGCCTGGACCGGATTTTCGGCGACATGCCGAATGTGCCGTTCAAGGATGAGGTCTGGCCCAAGTTCCTGCGAGAAAACGCCATCAAGGTGTTCGGACTTGAATGAGCTAAGGTGAGGAGAAGGGAGCCGGGAAGTCTGCTCCCGCGTTTTATCACGGACCGGTGAGACAACCCCCCGGCCCGGCCCTCCCCAACAAGGGAGGACGAAAGCAAGGAGACTGTTCATGTCCAATGCTGAAAACCGCCCCGCCGGCGATGCCCGTACCGCCCCTGTCGCGGTGTGGGCCGTGCTCGAAAAGCTCAAGGGTCAGGACCTGATCGACTGGCGCAAGGCCCCGGTCGAGGGCCGCGCCTCGATTGCGGAACGCAACCTCGACATCGGCTTCCCGTTCGGCTGGTATCCGGTCGATCTCTCGGTCGATCTGGAAGTGGGCGAGGTCAAGCCGCTGCGCTATTTCTCGAAGGACCTTGCCATGTGGCGCGGCGAAGACGGGCAGGTGCGGATCATCGACGCCTATTGCAAGCATATGGGCGCGCACATGGGCCATGGCGGCAAGGTGCATGGCAACCTGCTGGAATGCCCGTTCCACGCCTGGCGCTATGACGGCGGCGAAGGGGTGGTCAAGGAGATCCCCTATTCCAAGTCGATCCCGCCGCAGGTCAAGCGCAAGTGCACCCGCACCTGGCACGTGACCGAGGCCAACCGCTGGATCTGGGTGTGGTATCACCCGCAGGACATCGCCCCGCTGTGGGAAGTGGTCCACCTGCCCGAAGCCAGCGATCCGGACTGGACCGAATACGACGTGTTCGAATGGAACGTCTATGGCTCGATCCAGAACATGGCCGAAAACGGCGTCGATGTGGCGCATTTCAAGTACATCCACGGCACCGCCAACGTTCCGCTGGGCGAACTGCGCTGGGGTGAATGGGGCCGCGGCGCAGATGTCTTCGCCAAGATGGGCACCCCCTGGGGCGAAGTCGATGGCTCGATCTGCTATGACACGATGGGCCCCGGGCAAAGCTGGACACGCTTCGGCGGGATTTCCGAAACGCTGCTGGTCGCCTGCATCACCCCGGTCGAGCTGGACCACGTCCACGTGCGGTTCTGCTTCACCCAGCCCAAGAGCCAGGCCACGGGCGAACGCGCCGGGGTGGCCAAGGCGATCATCCGCGACATCTGCAAGCAGTTCGACCAGGACAAGGTCGTATGGGACCGGATGAAGTACGAACCCAACGCCCTGATCTGCGAAGGCGACGGCCCGATCGCGCAGTTCCGCAAGTTCTATGCGCGGTATTACGTGACCGAAGGCGGGGACAATGTGACGCCGCTGAAGGCCGCGGGCTGAACTGACAAATCCTCCCCCACCGGGGGAGGTGGCAGCCCGCAGGGCTGACGGAGGGG